>JAOUPX010000189.1 GCA_029879645.1 Nitrospinota bacterium | reverse complement strand
CATCAAAGGACCGGGACGGGTGGACTTATATTTCGGCGTCGGCGAACCCGCGGGTGCGGCGGCGGGACACTACAAACGCACCGGCGCAATGATCTACCTTCTGAAAAAATAGACCTCATTTCACTTAAACAAACCCGCTTCAGACAGCAAAAGGCGCCCCCTGAAGAGACGCCTTTTGCTCATTGCACAAAACCCGATTATCGAATCCAGTAAGAACCACCGCTCTTATTGCCGCCGCCTTTATGGCTCCGGCCCTTATTTCTCTTACCGCCACCCCCTCCATAACTTTTGCCGCCGCCACGCGGTTGGCCAATATAATAATCTCCTCCGCGATAATTGGACCTGCCGTGCTTATGCTTATTTCCACCGTACCAGGGAGAGTAGTAGTAATGATCGTGATGGACGTAGTGCCTGTGACGCGGATATCCATAGTAGCCCAGCCAGATGGAGTAGCCGGGGGCATAATAATAACTGGGGTAATAAAACCCGGAATAAAAGGTTCCCGGATAATAATCGTAACCGTAATAACTCTGATAATTGTTGCCCGCGGTCACCCCGCCACCGGAAGCGCACCGGTTGAAGCCGTCTGTCCACCCCTGCTTGTACAGGTCGTCTTTTCCAAACCGCTCGACATCCTTTTTAAAGATAAACGAGTTGTTGCCGGCGGAAACGTGCCCGCTGTCGCAACCTTCCATGAACCCTACCTTATATTCCACAGGTTGCTGTGCGCCGACCATGCTGTCCACCTGCACCAGGGTGGTGGACTGCATTGGCGGCGGCCCCTGATACCTCGCCTGGTAATGGGCGACACACCCGGAAAGGAATAGCCCAAGCATCAATACCATCCATCGCATAATCCGGTCCTCCGATTGGTTAGGCTTAATTAAACAAATATAGGAGCCTGTGACAAACGGTGCCAACTCCTTAATGCCTTCTGCTAATCAGATTACCCCTGTTCTTCACCCAAAGGAAACCCCGAATTTCGCTATATTTTTAGAAGAGTTACAAGACTGCGGATTTTATTCCGGTTCGGAGTAGAGGGCAACAAGGCGTTTGTCGATGAAGTCGAAGCGTTCGTGGCGCACCCATTTCTGTTCCTTATCGGGACTGCCCGCCACGGCGGAGAAATCGAGATTGTCCGGATTGCGCTTGATCATGCAGGCGTAGGTGATGGTTTCCGGTTTCTCCTCGATATCGAGATTATCCACGGCGTTCATGAAATGAGTCCCAGTGGTGACGATATCGTCGACGATCAGCCAATGTGTATCGGAAGGCATGGACGGAATGGCCAGTTGTTCGAGTTCGGTCCGATTGTGAGGCATGATATAAAATGGCAGATTCATCATCTGCGCCAGGCGGTAGCCGATGCGTATCCCTTCGGTCTCGATGCCCACCACCACATCAAATTCACCATGCTGTTTCTGCCAGTTTTCCAGCTTGGTGCACAGTTGGGAGCAGTAGGCGTCATTCATGGTGTCCGACAACGCCGCGTAGTCATAATCGTAAGTGGACTTGATGCCCGGCCCGAAAACGTAGTTACCTTCTTTTTTAATTCGCGAAAACACGGTTTGAACCTCCTGGATTCAATTCTGGATTCTGTTATCAATGACCCCGGGCATACGGATTTATTCCTTCTCCGGGACGCCGTATTTACCGATCAGCGGAACGAAAAAACAGGCGCCCATGCACCTGGCGCTGAGGCGTTTGCCACGTTTGGTATAGAGCATCAGTTCCTGCCCCTGATCGTCGCCGATAGGCGCAACAATCAGTCCGCCCTCTTTCACCTGTTCGATCAATGCCTGCGGTACTTCCGGTCCGGCAGCTGTAATAACAACGGCATCGTACGGACCCAACTCCCGCCAGCCGTAGGTGCCGTCGAATATCTTATAGTTGATGTGAGTATACCCCAACCTGTCCAGCAATTGTTTGGCCTGCTGGCCCAACGATTTCACCCGCTCAATAGTGAATACCTGCGCCGCCAACTCAGACAGGATGGCGGTCTGGTAACCGGAGCCGGTGCCGATTTCCAGCACACGCTCCTCCCCTTTCAGTTGAAGCGCCTGGGACATGGCGGCCACGATAAACGGTTGCGAGATGGTCTGGCTCTCGCCGATAGGGAGCGGGTGGTCGCCGTAGGCTTTATGCTGAAACGTTTCACGCACAAACAGGTGGCGCGGCACACGGCTCATCGCCTCAATCACCCGCAGATCCTTGATACCGCGATCGATGATCTCTTCAATCATCTTTTGCCGGTGACCGGCATATTTCTGAAGGCAATGGGTGGTCAGGTTCATGTTCTGCGGGAACGTATTTCCCTCTCCTTCCCTAAAAGACAGGACGAGGAAATCCAGAGCGTGCCGGATCGGGTTTAATGAATCGGAAAGGACCGAGGGGTCCCGCCTCCGTTGGGAACAGATGGGAAAGGCGCCCTGAATCCCGGTTCAAGCGATTGAACCTCTTCGATACGGCGCGGGTCCTGGTAAAAAATCAGGTCCCAGGTATCCTGACGGCCATCGTATTTCAGGAGGTAGATGTTATCATCATCGGCAATGACCTTGAAGTAGTCCGCCGTCTCGCCGAACCAACTGTCGATGACTTCCCGAACCTTGAACGAACGCGTATAATTACGTTCGTTGAAGGTAAATGCCACCGGCCGTTCGTTCACTCGATAACCTGAATAGCATTCCACCTTGACCATGCGGGTATCTTAGGCTTTTAACCGTGAATTGTAAACCCTTTTTCTCCTGTATTTACAGGGTGAAAGCGTCCAAAAGACCCTTTCAACAAGAGGCAGCCGATGCCGCAACCTGAAAACGCAAACCTCCGGAAACATCTGGAAACTTTGATCGGGGAACGCAACCCGTTCAGCACACCCGGCCCGGTCGAACAGGCCGCGGGCTATATCGCCCATCAGTTTCAATTGACGGGGCTGACAGTCTCGCGGGAAGAAGTCCCGTTTGAGGGAACCGCTTCCCATAATATTTTCGGATTGAAGGAAGGGATGGATTCCTCTGCGGGAACCTTCATCCTGGGCGCGCATTACGATTCGGTGCAAGGCTCTCCCGGCGCCGACGACAACGCCAGCGCTGTCGCCGCGTTGCTGGAAGTGGCCCGATGCTTAAAGGAAACAACGGTGAAGGGAAACATCCTGTTTGCCGCCTTCACGCTGGAAGAATATGGATTCATCGGGAGCCGCCAGATGGCGGCGCGGATCAAGGAATCGGGCCAAAATGTTTCCGGCATGATTTCACTGGAAATGCTGGGATACCGGACCCGCGAGCCCGGCTCACAAACCTACCCCCCATACGTCGACCCAGGCCAGTATCCAGAC
>JAOUPX010000095.1 GCA_029879645.1 Nitrospinota bacterium | reverse complement strand
GTAAACAGGGACTCGGGGAATTCCTCGCCAAATTTTTTCACGAGGCGGGTGCCGGGATATGCGCCATTGTCGGAACTTCGTCTTCCTCGGTGGAAGACACCGCGCGTCACCTCCAACAGCAGTACGGCATATCCACTCAGGGCTACACGGATTTAACAACCGCTATCGAACAGTCAAAACCGACCATCGTCGTTATCGCCTCGCCCACCGGTGTGCATCGCCGGCATCTGGAGACGGTGGCTGGGTTCGGCATTTCCTGTTTGTGCGAGAAGCCGTTATTCTGGGAGGAGGGTAAACCCTGCGAACCGGATGAAGTGGAAGCGTTGGTCGACCGGTTTTGCGGCGAGGGCCAGCTTTTGCAGTTGGTGACCCAGTGGCCGGAAACGCTCGAAGAATATTATTCGCTTTATCCGCAAGTGATGGATCAGCCGGTCGAGCGGTTCAGCATGTTGCTGGGGCCGGCGTCTTCCGGCATAAATATGGTGATCGATTCATTGCCTCACGTGCTGAGCATGGTACACTGTTTAACGGGAGTCGGTGAAGTTCTGAACTCCCGGGCGGCTTACAAAAATCCCGATCACCTGACGGTTTCTTTTGACTACCGGCACGCCAAAGGTTGTCTGGAGGTGACGGTGGATTTGATTCAATCGCCCGAGAGCCCGCGTCCGGCGGGGTACGGCATCAACGGTCACACCGTCCGGCGGTCCATCCAGCTTCCCGAATATCAGGTGATTTTCACCGGCGAGTCGGAGAAGCAGGTGGCGGTGGCGGACCCGTTGGAGAAACGGGTGCGAAACTACCTGGCCGATCTCGAAAGCGGAAAGCCAACCAATAAACAACAACTGATCGCGTCCATGATCGACTTAAAGACCCTGGTGGAGAATCTCCAAATATGAATACTGCTGAGAAACAGAAAATAGCCCTGTCCTCCATTCACGATTTTGCCGCCAAGCTTCGCCAGCCGGAGACCCTGCCGCGCGTCAAGGAATATGTGAAGTGGCTGGCCGGCGGGGACAATCGCAATCCGGAGGCGATGCCCGACTTCGCGCCGGTGTCGATCAACCTCGATCTCACCACCGCGTGCAACTATGCCTGCGACCATTGCGTCGATAAAGAGATACTCAACCTGAATATCCGTTACGATCACCAGCGCCTGCTCGACTCGTTACAACTGATGGCCGAGAAGGGCTTGAAGTCCGTGATCGTCATCGGCGGCGGGGAACCGACCACCTATCCTAAATTTGAAGAAACCATTCGCTTCATGAAGAAACTGGGTCTGCAGGTGTCCATCGTTTCCAACGGCGCCGGCAACAAAAAAATCGTCAGCATCGCCGACTGTCTGGACGAGGGCGACTGGGTGCGACTGTCGCTCGATTCGGGAACCGATCCCACGTTCCAGGCCATGCACCTTCCGAAACTCAAGATCACGCTGGAGGAAATCTGTTCGCACATTCCCGATATCAAAGCGGTCAATTCCAGTTTCAAGGTCGGGTTTTCGTATATCGTGACGTGGAAGGGTGCTTCCCTGTACGATGAGGAAATCGTCGAAAACATGCACGAGATGGCCGAGGCCGCCGCGCTGGCGAAACGCAACCAGTTCGACTACATCGCCTTCAAACCGTTTCTGACCCGCGCCGAAATCAATAATGCGGAAATCATCGACCTCGAAGCGTCGGATAAGCGTTATCAGGAAATCGTCAAGGTGATCAGTGAGCAGTTGGACAAAGCTTCCGCGCTGGAAGACAACACTTTCAAGGTTCACCGCGCCACCAATCTCAAGATGCTGTTAAGCGGTGAGAAGTCGGCCGATAACGTCGGCCAGCCGCAGAGATGCCACATGCAGTTTTTCCGGCAGATACTCAGTCCGCTCGGCACCTACAACTGTCCCGTGTACCGCAACCAGCCGCACGGCCAGCTCGGCGAGAAAGACGGTTATGCCGATGCCGAAGGCTACGCCGGGGTGCGATCCACCTGCACGAACATGATCCACGACTTCAACGCCACCAAAGAATGCGCCGATGTGACCTGCCTCTACAATCACGTCAACTGGTGGTTCGAAGACCTCATTAAACATCCCGAAAAACTCGACGCCCTCATCCCCCACACTCCCGAAGAAGAAGATTATTTTTTGTAGTCCTTACAAGCGTACATTGGGATTACAGCTAAGTGTGAATCTCTAAGGAGACAATTTGGTGAATGAATTGATCTGTGAATTTAATACTTTGGTATTAACGGATGAAGACAGATATATTCATGATATTAGGGAAGGAAATGAATTAACGATTTGTAGTTTCAGTAGTGAGACAAATTGGAATGCCGAGGATGATGGTCAAGAGCCAGATTACTTAGAGTTTGCGGATTTCCTTAGAGATCTTATTTTTAGCTGGGCGGGAGAATACCCCATTACCACTTCCCTAACCTATGGAGTGAGGCTAAGAGGAGAAAACTTGCCAAAGATTTCTTACAAGTATTATCCCATTTACACTATTGATAAGTTGATTCATTGGATTTATAAAAAATTAGGTTTTAAGAAAGGTTATGGAACAGAAATTGAGTTCTCCCTAAATAATCCGAATGATTTTAACGAATTATTAAAAGCGTACGGAAGCAGGTCTTCTTATGGTAACAATTGGTTGTTTCTTACGATTGGGAACAAAGAAATGAAAAACTGGAATGAGTTTCGCCCTTATTATCTGCAAAAAGAGGAAAAGGGTTTAGATGGGCTAGCTCCTGTAGGTGGGAATTATTTCGTAGTTTTTCACGAAATGAACATTAATTATTGTGAAATCATGTCGTTTCAAATTAATCAAGCAGTAATGGAAGAAAAGCTTACAAAATTGAAATCCCAATATCCCTTAAAATTACTATCATAGTTTTTTAGCAAATACTTCCAGACTTTTCTCGTCGAACAGAGCGAAGACAACGCGTTGAATCTGTGTGGAGCCGGAGAGATATTCTCTGGTTGTGGTGAGCATGATGCGGGCGCAGGCATCGAGGGGGAATCCGTAGATGCCGGTACTGATCGCCGGGAAAGTGATCGACTCCAATTGATTTTCTTCCGCCACCTTCAAGCTGTTGAGAGTGGCGTTTTTTAATTTGGCTTCTTCGTCCCCTTCACCCTGGCGGGGTCCGACGGCATGAATGACGTGCCGCGCTTTTAAGTTGCCCCCGCCGGTAATCACCGCCCCGCCCACCGGGCAATGGCCGATGGCATTGCATTCTTCCTGAATAGACGGGCCACCCCTGGTGCGGATGGCGCCCGCCACCCCCGCGCCAAGAATCAATTGCGAATTGGCGGCGTTGACGATGGCGTCGGTGTCGCTTTCGGTGATATCGCCCTGCACCAGTTCGATTTCAGAATTGTTGACCTTCAATTTCATGATGGAATAGAAATAAGATTGATGTCGGAGTAAATTTAAAACCGGAGGAGAGAAAAATCAAGAAAACCTTAATCAAACGCGAGGACAGGAGTTCAGAGTAAGGAGGGGAGGGTTCAGGATAAAATTGTCGTCCTTCGACAGGCTCAGGATGACAATTTTATTGCCAGAGGAGTCAGCCTGTAGAACCGAAACCCGATTCGGCGCGGTCGGTGGCGTCGAGGTCGTCGAGGTCGTCGACCGGCAGAAACTCGACCGTTTCAACTTTCTGCACGAGGAGTTGGGCAATGCGGTCGCCCTGCTTGATGAAGTGTTCGCCGTCTGAGTGGTTGAACAGGAGGACTTTGATTTCGCCGCGGTACTGGGAATCAATCACTCCCGCGCCGCAATCGATGCTGTGTTTAACGGCCATGCCACTGCGCGGCCAGATGAGGCCGACGTGGCCCTCCGGCAAAGCGAGGCGGATGCCGGTGGAGACCAGCATTTTTCCGCGAGCCGGGATGACGGTATCGGCCGCGGCCTGCAAATCGGCCCCTGCATCACCGGGATAGGCGTAGGAGGGGGTAAACCCTCCAGTTACCCGGCACACGGTTTTCGATTCGTCGAGAATATCCATCTTAATATGAAGAAGCCCCGTCGGAAGATGCAAGAGAACCCTGGCGTTGAGGCTGGTCAAACCTCCTGGATTCATGCGACCGTCCTGTCCCTGGCAGAAAACAGGATTGCATTGGAGAAGTATAAGCATCGAGACTCTTACATTGCCGACGGGGCGAAACTGCGAAAGGGTGGCGGGTTACTTTTCGGCCCTGGTCCGCTCCGTTAAGAACGAACGCTGACCGGAAAAAACGCTTCCTGCTAACGCCGCTTGGAATGAGCTTTTGTGCCGATTGCTGATGCGGATCTCGGCCGGCGCTCAATACATTTGGGGATTTAGGAAGGGGCATTTCCAGCATCTTAATCCGCAAGCGGTTTAAAAGATGCACGAGGGGAAAGGAAGACGCCTTTAAAGTAACCCGCCGGGAGGGGCAGGGAAAATCTGTATTTTGATGAATGGGTCCGATCATTCGGGTCCAATTGGGCTGAGGTTGATCCTGCAAGCACAAAAATACGGTAATAGAATAAATTCCTTTATATTGTATGGCTATGGAAAAATACCACTATATATTGTAGTGTGTCAAGCGGATTAGTTAAATAAATGCGTGAATCCATATAAATATCAATAATTCAATGAGTTACGGGTGGGATGATTTTGGATTTCATTAACAATAAATAACCACCACAATATATAGGGCTCAAATTATTTGGGGCTTACAATATAGAGGGGATAATTTGAGGGCGAGTTCCCGAAAGGTCTGGTTTGGATATTATGGGTATGTATAGGCTAAAAAACGGAGAGACAGTCTTAACTCGTTGAAATTTAAAGCCTAATATTTCTCGCTAAATAATAGCCTTTAATGGCTAAATATATGATTAAGGTCAATCGTCATTTTTCCGGAAGCGGTCCATACGATCGGGGATTTCGCTCAGGGTGCGGTCCTTGATGTGATACAGGGTAGGGTCGCCGATCAATTGGCTGTAAAGTAGCGGTCGGTCCTTTACCGGTTGGCCAATTTTAAGGGATCCGATGGACTTGTTATCTTGATCCTGCAGGGTGAGAATCAGGCGGGGCTGGCCCAATCCCGTCGCTTCTTCTGCCTCTTCAGGATTCAGTTTTGTTTCATATTCCAGGTTGTTCAGAGTCCACAAAATATCCTTACCGACGAACGGCTTGAGGTCGTCCAGTTTCTCCGGTTGGACCAGAACCCATTGGTTATCGCGTTTTTCCAGCTCAAAGGTTTTGTCCGGATATTCCATTCGAATGCGGGCCACCTGTTCTGCTTTGAACTTCAGGAGTTTTTTATCCTTAAAATCCTTGCGGGAGCGGAAAATCTTTTTCACCGTATCGGCGTCCAGCTTGAAAATCGTTTGATCTCTGCTTCGAGTGACAAAGAAGTGCCGGTTATCTTTGGCCGGGTTTCCCAGGCTGAGACTTTCCTGCTTCCCGTCTTTCGTAAAGACAATCAAGGTTCTTTGCGGGTTGTCCAGCCCGAACAGTTTTAAATTGTTGATCGGAGAAAATTCCTGGATGCGCGCCTCTTGCAGGTCCAGCAGAAGGGTATTGACGGTGGCGGAATCGACCGCGCCCATTCCCTCCACCATTTCCGTATCGGAAGCTTCAAATTTCCATAGCCCGGTTTTGCCGGGATCGCGCACCACCTGTACGATATCGTTTCCATCCCGGTTTTCGATCCGGGTCACTTCGTCCTCTTTGAAAGAGATCAGGGATTTTTCCATGAAGTTGAGAGGATTTCTGGAAAGAGTTTCCACCAGGCTGTCGGATACGGTAATCACGTTTTCCGGTTCACCACGTTGCGCATAGTAGGAATGGTCGTCGTATTGTTTGCCGATCTTGAGAGTCCACGACTGCTTGGCTTTTTCCGCCTTAATATTGAGAACGATCTTGGGAGACGCCAATCCGATGGGATCGATGTCCTCCATGGTTTCTGCGACAAAGGTCTCTATGCGTTCGGACAGGATGCTGTTCAGGAAGTTGGAAATTTCATCGGCATCGCCCAGGGCTTTCACCGGCGCTGTCAGTTTCCAGACTCCCCCTTCCTTGACCAGATGCTGGGTTTCCTTTTCATACTGAAGGTCTACGGCAGTGACATCGAGTGCAACGAAGTCGAGCAGGGCCTTATTGCGCAGGTCGTTCAGCGGCTGTTCGAACTGGTTTGTATCCAGGAAAGAAAGGAGGACACGTTTGTCGTCCATTAATTTCAGGTAGATGTTATGGCCGATGGGACTGGCTTCGCCGATCAGCAGGGTCTTGGGCTCCCCGGTTTTGAAACGCAGGGCGATCTTCAACTGAGGTTCCTGCAGCCCGAAATCCGCCAGATTTTTTGGGTCCTCATCCACCACACGGGTGATTCTGGCTTCTTCCAACTGCAGGAGCAGTTGATTGATGACACCGTCCTCTCCCGAAACGGCCATCGGTTCGGAAATGTTCCAACGGGAATCGGCGGGGTTGCGTTTCAGTTTGATGGTTCCCGATGGTTTGATGAGATCAAATTCCTGGACATCCTCTACTTTGAAGGCAATCACCTTTTTGGAGAGGGTTTCCTCCTCATCTTTTTTTTTGTCTGCAGGCACCTCGACAAAAACCAGGTACAGGCCGAGAGCAATAAAAACGAGGATCAGCAGGAAGGTGTTGCGGAACTTCATAGCGATCGTCTTTTCCACCAGACGCGGAAACCGGCGAGCATCACCAGACCCGGAAGCGCGATGATGCCCAGCATGAAGATCAGGTTTCCCTGGGTTTCAGTAAGGGTGATCGGACTCCATTTTCTCTGGCGCGGTCGGATAGCGATGAGATTTTCTTCCTTGGCCAGCCAGGAAGCCGTATTCAGGAAGAAGTCGCCGTTGCCGTACAAATTGAAATATTGATTGCTGGCGAAATCCGAGTCGCCGACCACAACCAGGTGCGCTTTCTTCGTTGGTGCGGAGGCATCGGTATCGGCTTTGGGTTCGCTGGATTTAATCGATTTGGAAGCAATCATCGCTACGGGAACAGGCCCCTGCAAGTCGATTCCCGGATCAACTTTGACTTTGCCGGACTGATACTCCTTTTCCGCCCAGCTCTTGGGGCCGGAAAAAAGGAGCTGGGTGGTTTCCAGACCTTCGGTGGTAATGGCGGAAACCGAGCGGAGCAGGGGAAAGATGGTTTGCTGTCCCATTTCCCGTGTGATCGGGTGGTCGGCGACCTGGGAGATGATGGGTGTCGTGTAATCGGCGCCGAACAGTTTGGCGAGCGGATCGATTACCAGGTCGTCGCGGATGTCCACTCCCCACCGTTCGAGAAAAGGGGTGAGCCCGGAATCCTGTTGCGGATCCAGCAGAAGCATGACCGCGCCACCTTTATTGAGATACGCTTCGACCGCCGCGATTTCAGATTCCTGCAGAACCTTGTCCGGTCCGTTAATGATCAACGCATTGGCATCCTCCGGCACCTCCCCGGTTTGCAGGAGAAGCAACTGCTCGACTTTGTAGTGGTCCTTTTCCAGGGCCTGTTTAGCCTGGGAGTACCCTGCGTTTTCCTTGTCCTCGATATTTTTTTCCTTATGTCCGCTTAGAAAATATATTTTCTTTTGCTGGTCCCGCGTGACCTGCAATAAGGCATTGGTCAGGTTTTCTTCAGTAGCCTTTTTGATTTTGGTTTCCTGCTTGCCGCTTTCCAGCACCACGGTCCCGTAGGTCGTTACACCGTACTGCTTGACGATGGAGGGATTGCGGTCCGGGTCGACAAATTCCACTTCAATTTTATCGGTCACGGCCTTGTAGCCGTCCACAACCCGTTGAAACTCGTTGCGGGCGGCATTGCCGGATTCGAAGAAGGCAGTTATTTTAACTTTTCGCGGGAGACTGGAAGCGATCTTCAGGGTTTGGGGAGCCAGTGTATACACCGAGGTTTCCGTAAGGTCCCAGCGGAATTTATGGCGATGGGTCAGGATGTTGATGAACACCAGAATACCCAGAAACACCAGAACCACAACGGTGGCGTTCATCCCATACAGGGCGGTGCGGGTTTTCAGCGAGCGGAGCACCTCTTTCCGGTCCACCGCCAGGAAAAAAATGGCGTTGAGTCCGGCGATGCAGGCCAGGGTCAGCGGCAGGATGGGCAACTCCGGCAGGAACAGGTAAGTAATAAGGGCCGCAAAACCGGCAATCAGGGCTGTCCAACCCGCGAAGGGAGCCAGTTGTTTCATCGCCTCACCTCCATCTCCGGGAGTCCAGCACCCGGTACGTGAAAAACAGAACGAATACGATGAACGACAGGTAATAAGCGACATCGCTGGTATCGATGATGCCCTTGGTGAAGGGCTCCAGATGAGAGACCAGTGAAAAATAATTCAGGATAATTCCCACGCCGGAGTCTGCAGACTCAGCGGCCCAGCCGATGATCCACATGAAAAGCGACAGGCTGAAGCTGATGGCGGCGGCGATGATCTGGTTATCGGTCAGCGAAGAGGCGAACACCCCGAGAGCGATGAAACATCCCATCATTAACAGGACGCCGAGATAGCCGGAAAGAATAGGGCCGATCTCCGGTTGTCCGAGGGCGAGGACAAACAGGACCGTGTAAGAAGACAGCAGAATCATGAAGGCCACCACTCCCAGGCAGGCCAGAAATTTCCCCGCAACGATATCCCTGAGGTGAACCGGGGAGGACAGCAAAAGCGAAAATGTTTTATTTTTTCTTTCTTCGGCGAAACTGCGCATGGTCAGAATGGGAATGATGAACAGCAGAATCACCCCCATGTTCGCCAGCGAAGGCTCGATGACCATTTCGTTGGGATTGAGGCTGATTCCCATTTGCTGAAACTGGGTGGCTTTCAGGCTTTGCGCGCTGAAAAACATCAACGCGGGAACAAACATGAAACTGTTGATGAACAAAAACAGGGCAGTGACCACATAAAAAATCGGCGAATAAAAAAACGATCCCATTTCCCGCCGGGCGATCCAGAGAATGGACTTCATGCCTGGACCTCCCGCACTTCTTTTTCCTCGGTGGTCAGTTTCAGGAAGATGTCCTCGAGAGTCATGTCCATGGGCTTCAACTCTTCAATACCCCATTGCTGATCCAGCGCCATCCGGGCCACCTCGTCCTGCAGATGCGCGTCCGGTTCGCTTTCGATCACAAACAGATTTTGTCCGCGCATCTGGACCGAAATCACCCTGCCAAGCCCCTCCAGCTTTGCCTGAATTCCATCTGCCGGTTGGCGGACCTTGAGTTCCAGTCTGCGGGAGTGGCGCATGGAAGCGTTGAGTCCGTCGAGCGTGTCCATGGCGACAATTTCCCCTTCATTAATGATGATGACGCGCTGGCAAATTTGGGTAACTTCAGGGAGGATATGCGAGCTGAGCAGAATGGTGTGTGCCTTGCCCAATTCCTGAATCAGTTTTCGGATTTCAATGATCTGGATGGGATCAAGGCCGATGGTCGGCTCGTCCAGAATCAGAATCTTGGGATCGTGGATCATGGCCTGGGCCAGCCCCACTCTCTGCTGGTAGCCCTTGGACAAGCGGCCAATAATGCGGTGACGCACGTCGCCCAATCCGCATTGTTGCAGGACGCGGTCCACAGCGGCAGAAATTTTCTTCCTCGGAACGTGGCGAAGTCCCGCCGAAAATGCGAGAAATTTGTCCACCACCATGTCCTGATACAGGGGCGGGGTTTCCGGCAGGTAACCGATGACCTTGCGGATTTCCATCGATTGCTCGAAGGTGTCAAATCCGCACACCCGCGCTTTACCCTCCGTGGCGGGAAGGATGCACGTCAGAATGTTCATGGTGGTGGATTTGCCGGCGCCATTGGGTCCTAAAAACCCGACCACTTCTCCCTGGTTGATCTGGAATGACAGGTCTTTGACGGCTGAGCGGGGGCCATAATTTTTGGTCAGGTGTTCAACCTCGATCATGGACGTCCTCTGGATATTCTCGGCAGGGTAATAAAAATTTGAAGTTAAAGGTCATCAACAGGTTTTCAACTTTGTAAAAATTATCACAGGAAAATTAGTGTTTCCATTAAAAAATTTTAATCGTTTTATGGTGCTGGAGTTTTAAAGTCAAACTCGAAACAGTCCCCAGACCCAGAGAGCGTAACACACTCCCCAGCCACCGGCCCAATACAATGCCGGACGGGCCAGAAACGCTCCGGTAGGAGTGAATGCTTTAAAAATAAAAATGAAAACACAGGTCATCCATCCCCAAAACCCGATCTCCGTAAGCAGGGCCCATTCCGCATGGGGTGATTTTTCGCGCGAAAGAAGTTCGAGATTCCCGGATTTTCTTTCCTCAAAAGATTTTTTCCGTTCGGCTTCCGAGTAAGCCGGTTTGGCGGCCATCAGTGCGGCAATTTTTTCGTTGCACCGGATGATCCAATCTTTTCCCGGCGTGTATAAACTGCGAGCGGCATAAAAAGCCCCCCGAAGGACCCGGTAGGTATTCAGGGCCTGCTCGGTATCGCCCTGCTGTTCCCGATCCTCGGCGTAAGCCCACATTTTTTCCGCCGCGTCATCACTGAGAGAAAGAAATGGAACATGCCAGTGGATCACATGCTCGTAGTGCTCCATGGCCCGTATCGGGTCGGTGGCCGACAGCGCTTCGGCCCGATTCCATTCATCCTGCGCGTTCCAGACGACTTTGATCCCGGTGCTTAAAATCACCACCGCCATGGCCGCTGCAATCAGCGGAATGGATCGTTCCAAAGCGTTATTTGTTTCGGGTTTAGATTCAAGGCTCAAGAACTGTACCGGGGCAGGGCGGTTGTAAAGTAAACTCGGGAAACACAACGATTGCGGGCCGCAGTAGAGCCCGGCAAGTAACAATCAGTATAACACAAGGAAAGTAGACTATAGCGTAAGTAGATTTTTGTGATTACGGAGTCGCCCCATTTATGGGACAGTCATTAAAAACATAGATTCTTCGTCGGCAGTGCCTCCTCAGAATGACAAAGCGGTACGGATTGCCAATCTGAGCGTTAGCGAAGAATCTGTGTTTAGATTTTTAAGCGATGAAAACGAAAAAAGCGCCCTGGAGAAAACTCAAGGGCGCTTTCAGTGATGATGAACGGAGAAGATCCGTTTTTTTAACCTAACAACTGCAATACCGATTGCGGGATCAGGTTGGCCTGTCCGACCATCGCTGTGGCGGATTCCACCAGAATCTGGTTCCGCGTGAGCAGGGCGACTTCTGCAGCGATGTCCGCATCCCGTATCTGGGATTCGGCGGCCTGCAGGTTTTCCACTACCGTGGCCTGCGTATTGATGATGCGGGTGAACCGGTTTTGGACTGCTGCTACACCAGCACGTACGCCGATAATGGTATCGGTGGCTGTATCCAAAGCCGCGACGGCGGCTTGGGCTGCGGCGGCAGTTGTGCTGATATCCAGAGTTGCGGCACCCGTGATAAAGGTGAAATCTACCCCTGGGGCTGCCGGTAATCCTGCCGCGGCGCCCACATCAATCTGACTGTCTGGTGTCGCATCGAGACCAAAGTGGACGATGAATGTACCTGCGGTTAATGACCCGTCTAGAAGATTCTGGCCGTTGAATTCGGTGGATGCCGCGAAACGGTTGATCTCCGCAATCATTGAGTCCACTTCCAACTGAAGCAGACTTCGCTCCGTCGCTCCGACCGTTGCTGATGCAGCCTGGGCGGCCAACTCACGCATCCGTATGACCATATCCGTCTGCTCGTTCAGTGCCGATTCAATGACATTCACCATTGAGAGTCCGTCGTTCAGGTTACGTAAACCCTGCTGGAGCACGCGGATGTCTGACCGCAGTTTTTCCGAAATGGCCAGACCGGCTACGTCATCGGCGGCCTTGTTGATTCGCAGGCCCGATGACACCCGCTCAATCGACTGCGCCAGACGCTGGT
>JAOUPX010000188.1 GCA_029879645.1 Nitrospinota bacterium | reverse complement strand
GACAAACGGCGACCAGGCCACCCACCACGCCCAGTAAAAGGTGGTCCAACTGGCCCGCCAGTCTTCATCCGGAAAGCTTTCGCTCCAGATGCCCAGGGTGAACACCTGTGGCAGATAATCGGCAAAGGTCTCAAAAAAATTGCCGAACAAAAACACAGTGGGTCCGGCCGCCAGGACAAATAATAAAAATCCGGCGCTGAGCCACAGGTTGAAATGGCTGAGACGGCTGATGCCCTTCACCAATCCCAGTACCACCGAGGTGGTGGCGACGGCGGTGATTCCGGCAATCAGTAATACCTGATGAAAGGTGGATTCCTCCCAGCCGGTAATGAAATTCAAACCGGAATTCACCTGCATGGCGCCTAGGCCGAGGGAAGTGGACACGCCGAACATGGTGCTGACCACCGCGAAAATATCGATGGCGTGACCCCAGGGACCATAAATGCGATTGCCAAGTACCGGATAAAATACCGATCGGATAGTGAGCGGCAGTCCGAGGCGAAAGGCAAAATAAGCAAGAGCGAGGCCCATCATGCAATATACGGCCCAGGCGTGAAACCCCCAGTGAAAAAAGGTAATGCGCATGGCCTGGCGGGCCGCTTCCAGGGTTTCGCCCGGTCCGGAAGGTGGATTCATGTAATGGCTGATCGGCTCGGCGATGCTCCAGAACACCAGCCCGATTCCCATTCCGGCGCTGAACAGCATGGCAAACCAGGTGACGCGGCTGAACTCGGGTCGCTCATCAGGACCGCCCAGCCGCAATTTCCCGATGGGGCTGAACAGCAGGTAGAGCATCGCCAGCAGAATCACCGTCGTCGCAAAGGTGAAAACCCAGCTGAAATAATGGGTGATGAGGAATTGCAGGTGTCCGAAAAAATCGCGGGCGGATTCGGTGAAGAACGTGCTGGAAAGGATAAAAACCGCCATCACCGCCACGGACAGTAAAAAGACGGGGGGATTGGTGCGTTTGAAAAATCCCAGCGGTTTTAATTCAATTTCATGGTTGTCCGCCATCTGGAATCCGGTTGCTAACGGGGGAGTTCACGAACCACCGCACGGCGGGAATTCATGGAACCAGCAACGGAGATCCAGCCTTATCGAACCGTTCGATCCGATAAGGCCACTCCAATGTCCGTTATGTTTGGTAGGGATTAAAAATTGGGAACCGGGTCAGGATTTTTTAAAATGCAGGATACCCCAGCTCAAATGACCGTTATGGCCGGCTTTGACCCATTGGTTCAGGCCCTGAATCATGCGGTCGATATATTCCTTGCCGCAGGCGTCCACAATTTCATCGTATTGTTTTTCGGTTTCCTGGCGGACCCGGTCGTAATGAGTGACCAGATGTTGAGACATGTTATCAATGGAAACCAGTTCGAATCCATTTTTGCGGGCCTCGTTCCAGTAAAACTCAAAGGAACCCAGAGAGTCGAGATGGATTCGTTCCAATACGGGTCCTAAAACCCCATTGGGAATATTGTCGTCCTGCATCAGGTCGGTGAAAATAAAATGACCACCCGGTTTAAGAACGCGATGAGCCTCGGCCACCACCTGGTCCCGGTTGGCGCTGTGGACCATGGCATCCTGAGACCACACGACATCGAATGAATTGTCCTCAAGGGGGATTTCTTCAAAACTTCCGTAAACCACGTCGACCAGATGGTCCAGTCCGCGTTCCATATTGAATTGCTGGTTACGTTCGTTTTGGCGTTCGCTGAGATTGAGGCAGGTGACGTGACAACCGAAGTTTTTGGCGAGATAGCGGGCTCCCCCGCCGTAGCCGGAACCTAAATCAAGAACTTTCTTGAAAACATCGAGGTTGAGTTGTTCCGCCATTCGGGGAACGATTCGCTGGCTGGCGATTTTGATGGGTTCGTTCTGGTAATTGTAAATGCCGACATGAATATGCTCGCCACCCCAGATTTTAAAATAAAACTCATCGGCATCATTACTGTTGTAATACTCCTCCGCCTTTTCGACGGCAGTACTTGAATTGGTATTGGCAGACATTTTTATCCTCCATACAGTGCGGTAGATGAGGCTTCACAGAAGCCAAACGATAGGATTCATAATATGGGCCACACAGAAACATAACTTTCCAACCCTTTGAAAAAATGTGTCAGGAAGACTGCATTGTATCGGGTTACCGCAGGGAGTTCAACCAAATGACGGAAATAAAGCCGATAAATTTTTATTTTATGATATTTCGGGCAAATTTTGGCGTGATATTTAAATATGAAGGAATTGGCAAAGCGTGATTTACGCCCAGCCGAAGGTATTGGGTTGCCGGGAACAAACGCCGATAAACGCAAGAATGGGGAACAGCGCCAGGCAAATCCAGCTGAACACGTCGCCGTAAGTGGAATAAAAACCGGGGTGTGAGTGGTTGGGCCGGATGCTGGCGATCACCCAGTCCTCTTCGAAAATGCTGGTGGCGTCGATAATCCGGCCGTAGGCGTCGATGGATCCGGAAATTCCGGTATTGGCCGCGCGCACAATGGGGACGCGGTTCTCGACCGCCCGCATGGCGACCATGCTCATGTGCTGGTACGAGGCGGCGCTTTGGCCGAACCAGGCGTCGTTGGTGATGTTCACCAGATAGTTCGCGCCCTGCTTCACCGGCTGGCGCACCAGATCGGGAAAGATGATCTCGAAACAGATCGACACGGCAAACTTGTGGTCCTGCTCCTCGAACAGTTTGGCGCCCTCCCCCCGGTTGAAGTCGCCGATGCCCACCACCAGCTTGTCGATGAAAAACAAAACCGAGCGCATCGGCACAAACTCGCCGAACGGCACCAGATGAATTTTATCGTAACGGCCCTGCGGTACGCCCTCCGCCGAAACCAGAAAAGCACTGTTATAGAGATGATTGGTGCCCGGTCCCATGGTGGAAGAATCCCTGGCCTGTTGTTCAATCGCCGGACTGCCCAGCAGAAGCGGCGTTCTGGAATCGCGGACCACATCCAGCACGTACTCCGTGCCCTCGACCTCGCGCCCGAAGTAAAACGGAGTCACCGCCTCCGGCCACACGATCAGGTCCGGTTTAAAGGCGGCGGCTTTCAGCGTCAGGTTGCGGTAGCGGAGCAGAACGTCACTGCGGTAGGCCGGGTCCCATTTCATCTGTTGCGGAATGTTGCCCTGGATGAGGCCCACCCGCACCGGCGGGGTGCTGTACACTGGTTCCTGCTTCAGGGTCCACCATCCGTAGCCCACGCATATTAATAGAAGAGATAAAGTAACGGCACCGATACGCAAACGGGAAGTCCGCCAGACCGGGAACTTTTCATAAACGGGATTGAGCAGGACAAACAGACCGGCGTTCACCAGAACAATCAGGGCGGTGATGCCGTACAC
>JAOUPX010000017.1 GCA_029879645.1 Nitrospinota bacterium | reverse complement strand
CGGAATCAGTTTACCTCCGGTTGCCAGTCGCCCCAGCGTTGGTTGCCGGTCAGTTCCGGTTCCCACTCATCCATTTGCTGGAACAGGTGGGACATCAGAGGTCCCAGTTGGGAAGCCGCGCGCCAGGCTTTCTTCAAACCGGAAACCTTTTTCTCGTCCTCCTCATTCAATCGGGACAGTATGAAGGATTCCGCTTCCACGCAGATCATGGGAATCAGCTGAACCGCCCACAATCCGGTCATGAAAAACTCCTGAATCTTTTTTTTCCACGTGGGGTGCGGGATGATCACCGCTTTTTGGAGGGTATTCATCAGGGCTTGCGGTGAAGTGGTGCGCACCAGGATCATCGACAGGAAAAACATTTCCAGCAGTTTCAGGAATGCCTCCAATCCCGCCCGGCACCCTTCCCACGAAACGGTAAACGGTAGAAACTCTAATTCCTCAATACCAGCGCCGGGTGTGGTGAACAGCGGGAAAAGTCCGATAATCAGAAACAACCAGCGGAAAGCGTAAAGTAGAGTCCCAACCGTTTTGAATGGCACGTGGGCCAGCGCCATCGCCAGCAGACAAACCAGCATCAATCCGGCCAGAACTTCCAGGTGGCCCCATGAGGCGAGGAGAAACAATATCAGGACTAAAACGAGTTTAAGGGACGGCACCATCCTGTGCAGGAGGGACGTGCCGGGCTGGTAGCGCCCCTGGAGGATCATCTGCGATAGCCGGGTTTTGGGTGTCATGCGCCCGCCCTGCCCTTTGATCTTTGATTTGACCGTTGAATTTTCATCATAGAGGCATAATAATGCCTTCATTCATCATCTTCAACTTACTAAAACGTCATGAACGAAATGTTAATTGAAAAAATTCGGCAATTCGCCGAGTCCCATTTTGCAGACGACGGGTCGGGTCACGACTGGTGGCACGTGCACCGGGTCTGGAACACGGCCAAGCACCTGGCGGATGCCGAAGGCGCCGACCGCACCATCGTCGAAATTGCGGCTCTGCTCCATGATGTCGCCGACTGGAAACTGAACGAGGACGAATCGCAGGGTCTGAACACCATCCGCGACCTGCTGGAGGGCGACCTGCCGCCGGAGACCATCGACCGCATCTGCGATATCATTTCCAGGGTGTCCTTCAAGGGCGCCGGAGTCGATACTCCCACGGAATCGCTGGAAGGACAAGTGGTGCAGGATGCTGACAGACTCGATGCGCTGGGCGCGGTGGGCATTGCCCGTACATTCGCCTACGGCGGCAACCGGGGACGCCTGATCCATCACCCCGACCAGCCGCCACAGATGCACGACAGCTTTGAGGCCTACAAAAAGAACAAGGGTCCTTCCACTAATCATTTTTATGAGAAACTGTTATTGCTGAAGGACCGAATGAACACCGGCACCGCGAAAAAAATGGCCGAGCAGAGACATCGCTTCATGGAACAATATCTCGATCACTTTTTCAAGGAATGGGATGGCGAGCTATGAGTAAATATAGAAACCAGTTACCCCAGTTATCAGGCGATTTATTTTTAACGGATGCCGGACTTGAAACGGATCTTATTTTCAATCATGGGATTGAAATCCGGGAATTTGCAGCACACACCCTCCTGCCAGATCCTAAAGGCCGGGAAGCAATCGCCAATTACCTCCGGGGATTCCTTTCCCTCGCAAATCAATACGACTCAGGATTGATACTCGACAGCCAGACCTGGAAAGCCCACTTGCATTGGGCTAAAGACCTCAAAGCAACCGAGCAGGAATTGCACCAGGCCAATAAAGACTCAGTTGCATTTATTGCGGAACTGCGGCACGAGTTTGCAGTAAATAAAAATCCGATAGTACTGAACGGTGTTATCGGTCCCCGTGGCGACGCCTACGCACCGGAAGCCAGACTGGCAGCAAAGGAAGCGGAGGAGTACCACGCCAAACAGATCGGGTGGCTCGCCGAAACCGAGGTCGACATGATCACCGCGATGACCTTCACCCAATCAGATGAAGCCATAGGCCTCGTTCGAGCCGCATGTTCGGCGGGTTTGCCCGTCGTGGTTTCCTTTACTGTTGAGACCGACGGCAGGTTGCCGACCGGCCAGCCTCTCAAAGAAGCCATTGGCGCAGTCGATGAGGCAACGGAGGGCGCCACTGCCTATTTCATGGTGAATTGCGCTCATCCCGATCATTTCTCCAATGTGCTGGAAGACTCCCCCTGGGCCCGCCGCATACGCGGGTTGCGCTGTAATGCCTCACGTTTGAGCCACGAAGAGTTGGATAACTGTGAGGTGCTCGATGACGGCGACCCGGAGGAACTGGCAAGCCAATACAAAACAATCACGACCCAAATGCCCTGGTTAAATGTATTCGGAGGATGTTGTGGATCCGATCTGCGTCATGTCACCCAAATCGTAAAAGCGGTTACTGGGTAAATATCCAGAAACCCCTTCAACGGACAAACGGAAAAAGCATATTAATCACCAACAATAAGTTGACCTTGAACATGGATATCAATCAACTCATAAACCAATGCGCGCAACTGATCCGCGAAGCCCGGAGGGTGGTGTTTCTGACCAGCGCCGGCATGAGCGCCGACTCTAATATCCCGACCTTCCGCGACAAGGAGGGGTACTGGTCAAACTTTCCTCCTTTTAAGGAAAAGGGGCTGGAGGCGCAGGACCTGGCAAGCCCCTGGGCTTTCCGCAACGAACTCCCGCATGCGTGGGCGTTTTACGAATGGCGGCGCCGCAATGCCGCTGAAAATTCACCCCACGCCGGTTACACAATCATCAATAAATGGATCGACGAACGTTTCGACGACGCCTTCATCCACACAACCAATACCGACGGTTATCACCTGAGGTCCGGTTGCCCTAACGACAAGGTAAAAGAGGTCCACGGGTCCATGTGGCGTCTTCAGTGCCTGAATGTCTGCTCCTATGCCTACTGGCAGGAGGATGCCGTGCCGCTATGCGACTTGGATCACGACACCATGAAAGCATCGAATTATCCGAAATGCCCGCGTTGCAAAGGTATCGCCCGTCCCCATATCCTGATGTTTGGCGATGGCGAATACACCGGGCACCCGGAGCAGGAAAAGAATTTTCACTCGTTTGCGAGGGAACCGGTCGACCTGGTGATTCTAGTGGGCAGTTCGGGGGCAGTACCCACTAATGATTATTTAGCTCTGGAGTTCATGCGACACAGAGCGCCAGTGATCAATATTAATCTGGACCCTTCAGCAAATTCCATAGTAGGAGCGGAATACTTTTTGCCATTAAAGGGGAAAGAGGCTTTTGAACAATTGGACGAAGCCCTGAAAACCCTTTAAATCCCGCCGAATCAGCAGAAATATTCATTGTTTATTGTCCGAAAAATATTGTATGCTGGCAGGGATTTCACCAATTCACCAGAATTTAAGTGTAGAGATTTTAAATTTCTACCAGGAGATAGTTAATGCGGATTCCTTTTTTCATATTGGCAATATTAGTGGCCCTACCCACCTCCCCTCTATTGGCAAAATGCTCCAAAGAAAAGGTCTGCACCATGTTGAAAACCATGGGGCATTTCGACATACTCAATGAATGTCCCGCCGCCGGACCTCTCCTGGCAGAGTGCAAGAAGGTTTCCGAAAATACACTAATCGAATTGCCTGCTCCCAATTTTGTGGAGAATGAAAACGGGACCATTACCGATACCGTCAATAATCTCATTTGGGCAAAGAAGGGTTTTCTTGAAAAGTTTTCCCTTAAAATGGCCAGTGAGTTTGCCATGGGAGCCGATGTGGATGGCAGTTCCGGATGGCGCCTGCCCACACTGCCAGAACTCAAAACCCTGATGTATAAAGAACGCGTAAAAAACGTAAGCGGGCAGAAATCCTGGATTCACCCTCTGTTTGATGATGGGCGCGGCCATTATTACTGGACCACTACTACCTGTGAGGAGGTCTCCGTCATTACCGACCGGTACCAGAGAAAGCTGTGCCAACAGGGAGATCAAGGAGCCTGGCTGGTGCATTTCAATATCGGAGCGGTTTTCTGGCACCACGTTACGGCTGAGAAATACCATGCCTGGCTGGTTAAGGATGGCAAATAAATTTATATCTTCTTAAGCCCTGTATATTATTGACTGAATCCTTGATAATCTTACCGGAACCCTTCATTTATTGAATCCCCCGCCTCCCCAAAATCATCACATACTATTGAAAGTCTGAAATTGGTCCTTTTCAGGTTTCATGTCTTCAGCAACCAACCTAGGGGGTTTTATGGATACTTTGGATGAATTAGGGGAATTCATGTCCTCTCCCGTTTTAAGAATTGATTCGGAAGCTTCCATTCAAGATGCCGCCATATTAATGGAACGGAGCCATGTGGGCAGCTTAATCATTGAGGAATACGGCGATGATATTGGAATTATTACTGAACGGGAACTCAGCCAAAAAGTGTTGGCAAAAAAAGGAAATCCTGAGGAAATGACAGTTTCGGATGTAATGTCCCAAATCCATTCCATGGACCGGTACATGCTCATGGAAGAGGCTAACCAGTACATGCACAAGAATAAAATCCGCCACTTGGCGGTGACCGAGGAAGAAAAAATAGTGGGAGTAATCTCGGTTAAAGATCTGGTGGGATATTATTCCAGAGATTTCCGGATGCAGGAATAATCTAAAAAAACCGCTTAAATTGAAATAAATAATGCTCCCCTCCCCTCTGGATTCCAGGGGGGAGTTTGCTTAAACACCGCGTTGCAATCCGAAATTATTCTGATAGCAATCTTCCTCTAAAAGGGGGAGAATTGACAGGAATCGTATTAAAATTTAAAAAGGAAAAGTCATAATGATTTATTTGGAAGGCGAAATCACCCAAACCTCCGTTCCACCCAACAAGGCGGAAGTGGAACGAGAGGTCACCATATGGATTCAGCAGACTGAAAATGAAATTGGATTGACGTTCAGCCTGGAGGAATTTCAAAAATACCAATTCTCGGTGGGTGACAAGTTATCCATTCAAATCGATAAGAAGCTGGATATCGATGCCCTGGCGAGAGACTTCTTCAAAAAAGACGTATAGCGACTCTTGATCATGGACCTATCCAAACTGGGAGAATTTAAACTCATTTCCCGGTTGCAGTCGAAATTGAAATATCGGTCTCCCCAGGTCATCCAGGGCATAGGCGACGACTGCGCGGTGCTCTCGCCAAACAGCGGCAATTATCAGGTGCTGACCACCGACGCCCTGGTGGAAGGCGTTCATTTCAACTTAAAGACGATCACCCCGGAGCAATTGGGTTGGAAGACCCTGGCCGTCAATATCAGCGATGTCGCCTCCATGGGGGCACGGCCTAAATTCTCGGTAATTTCTCTGGGCATTCCCAAACGATTTTCCGTTAACTTTCTGGATCGCTTCTACAAAGGTCTAAACCAGGCCTCACAAAAATATCAGGTCGAGCTGGTTGGGGGGGATACTGTTTCATCCCCAAAATGCATGTTTATCAACCTCGCACTCTTGGGTGAAACCTTCAAGCGAAAGGTTTTTACCCGCTCCGGCGCGCGACCAGGAGACCGCATTTATGTAACGGGAACCCTTGGGGAGTCCGCTCTCGGTCTAAAAATACTGGAGTCACCTGGGAAAAAGTGGAAGGGTTCGAAAACCTGCAGAGCTAAATGTATTCGGCGTCATCTCAAACCAGAACCTCGCGTGGAAGCGGCCAACTGGCTTTCTCGATCCCAGTGCAGGGTAACCTCCATGATCGACATCAGCGATGGATTGACGCAGGATCTGGGGCATATACTGGAGGCCGGAAAGGTAGGGGCCGAGCTCTTCGAGTCGGAGTTGCCAATCTCTAAAGCCTTTATAAAGTATAGCATTATCAACAATTTACAGCCCCTTGATTTGGCTCTCGGTGGTGGCGAAGACTATGAATTGTTATTTACATTACGGCCTGAAGATGTTAAAAAAATAGATATAGGGGCCATTACTCAAGTCGATCAACCTGTAACTCAGATTGGAGAGATTACGGCCACAAAGGGTATTCGCCTGATTTCTAAGGACGGCCGCAGTCGTACTCTCCATAGACAAATGGGGTATAACCACTTTAAGGGAAAGGAGTGAAAAATCAATACTTCGTTCTTTCCTCAAGGGCTCCATACTCCAACCGCAGGTTGCGGCTCATATAGGGACTAAAAACATCTTTTGGACGACATAATATTACCCCGGTCCATTCTCCTGGGTATCCTTTTAGGATTTTCAGCATTTTTTGCGGCGTGCGAGGCCGCATTCTTTTCGCTGAATCAGGCTCAACTAGCCTCCATGAAAGATACTCGAGGCCGGGGTGGACAACTCATCAATATTCTCCTCGAAAAACCCCGGGAACTGCTCGTCACCATTTACATTGGTAATGAGTTGGTGAATATCGCCATTTCCGCCCTTGCCACTTCGATAGCTCTCAACATGTTTGGAGATAACGGATTGGCCATCGCCATCGGTGTGGGAACCTTCCTGATCCTTCTGTTTGGTGAAATCATTCCTAAATCCCTGTCTCTGAATTTTGCGGAAAAATTCGCTTTATTTGCAGCTCGTCCGCTCAACCTCTTTTACCGTCTGGTGCTACCCATACAGAAACTCTTTACCCGGTTGGCGGAAATTTTCATGTCCCTGATCGGTGTACTTCCAAAAAACATGGAAGATCGCATATCAGATGAAGAATTCACCAGAATGATCAAAATGGGTAAAAACGAAGGGGTGATTGACCATGATGAGAGCGAACTAATTCACAACGTCATGGAATTTGGCGAAAAAACAGTAGCCGATGTAATGACCCCGAAAATCGACATGTTCACGCTGAAGGCCAATGACACGATGGAAGATATTCTCCCAAAAATTCTGGAGAATTTTTATGCGCGAGTTCCGGTATATGATGAAAGTGAAGAAACCATCCTGGGCATTCTCCTTACCAAGGCACTCATCCGGCACCGGCATCAACCTAAAGAAAGCTTCAATTTAAAAGGTATTCTCCAACCCGCCATTTCGGTCCCCGAAACCCGGAAAATAAAAGATATGCTTCAGGATTTCAAGAAAATGAAGCGCCACATGGCCATTGTACTTGACGAGTTCGGGAGTGTATCGGGTCTGGTTACGCTGGAGGATATCCTGGAAGAACTCGTAGGAGAGATTGACAGCGAAACCCGGCAAGAGGAAAGCACCATTATTAAAATCACCGAAAAACGGTTTCGCCTGACCGGCACATGCAGCATTCCGGACTTCAATGAAAGGTTTAACTGTGAACTGCCGAATGGTGATATCACCACCGTGGGAGGTTTCGTTTTTGGATTGTTTGGAAGGGTCCCCCGTTCCGGCGAAAGCATAAGCCATGATCGCTTTAAATTTCGTGTGGAAAAAATGAAAGGAGCTCGAATATTGAGCCTTCATTTAACCCTGTCCAGCCCCAAACCTTCAGATGCAAACCAACCCAGGGAGGCCCCAAAAACCTGATGGAGCTAGGCACCACATTAATTCTAGTTTTAATATGCATCCTGGTAGAAGCTTTTTTTTCGGGATGCGAAATTGGAATGATCTCAATAAACCGCTTTAAGTTGGAACAGCGCTCAGCAGAGGGCAGTATTTCCGCCGCTATGATCCTTGACCTGATTGGTAAACCTGAACGCCTGTTTGCTACCACCTCTCTTGGCACCAACGTCGCCGTAGTTTGCTCGTCCGCCGTTTTTACAGGATTTATGATAACTCATTTCGGTGAATGGGGAGACTTTCTGGCCATGTTAACCATCTCACCAATCATATTATTTGGCGGAGAGATTATTCCGAAGGTCATTTTTCAAAACCGGGCGGACAGCATAATGCCCTTCCTCGTCCATCCTCTCAATTTATTTTGCCGACTGCTGTCCCCGGTCATCATTATTTTCAGTACCATATACAACTTCCTTCTGAGCCTGGTTCTGAGAGGCTCCCATAAAGTGAGCCTCACCCCTGTCAGCAGGGAGCAGATCCAATACATTTCCCATCCTGACTCCCTGACTTCGGAGTTGGACATTGACGAAAAGAAAATGATTCACCGGATTTTTAATTTTGGGGAAATCCGGGTAGACCAGGTCATGGTTCCCCTTATTCAGACCTACGCCATCAGCGATGGCGCGACCGTACGGGAGGCCAATCAGATCGCAAACGAAACCGGTTTTTCCCGGCTCCCGGTATTTCATGACCGAATGTTCAATCTGATCGGCATCATGAATACTTTCGATCTACTGACGGTACCCCAGGACGATTCACCCATTACCGAGATGATTCGCCCCGCGTATTATGTTCCCCCCAACAAGAAGCTGGATGACTTACTTAAAGAACTTCAGCAGAGGGGATTGCACATCGCCATTGTCGTGGATGAATATGGCGGCTGTATCGGTATTGTGACGATTGAAGATATGGTAGAAGAAATCGTCGGGGAAATTGAAGACGAGTACGATGAGCCTCTCAAAAAATACGAAATTTATGATGAGGATGGATATCTCGTTGAGGGTGACAAAGAAATAGGCTCAGTAAACGAAGACTTGCAGCTGGATCTCCCGGAAGGAGACTATGAAACCATGGCCGGACTGATGATTGAGAATCTCGAGAAAATACCAACCGCAGGCGATCAAGTGGTCATCAACGGCTTTCGGTTAACTGTTAAAGAAGCCAGTAAAAGAAAAATCAATTCCATCATTGTTCGAAAAATCGCATCCGAATACCCGCCAAAGAGGTCCCCTGAGCCTCCTTCCGATGAAACGGATTCAAATTCTTCAAATGGAGAAGCCGGCGATTCAAAGCCCGAAGCGATGGAAACTCCCTCCAAGTAACGCTCAAAGTTTCCTGCTTTTTTCCAGTTCCTGATAAGCTTCCTGAATTTCAAGAAACTTAAGGTGAGCTTCTTCAGCCCGTCCTTCTCCCAAGTGCGCTACCTTATCAGGATGATATTTGGACGCTAACCGCCAATACGCTTTTTTTATTTCTTCGTTTGTCGCAGTAGAAGCTACTTCCAGAATCGTAAACGGAGTCACCAACTCATCCAGGGAATATTTTTGCCGAAGGCGATCATGCTCCTCAACAGAAATACCCAACAGGCGGGCTAACTCGTCGATGCCGTTTTGAGCTCCCGGAGTCAGGGAGTCTTCGATCAAGATGATCTGATAAGCTAATGCCAGCAAAAGGCTCCGATAACGTGATCCGGCTGATGAAATATACTTTTGAACTACCGGACTTAAATCCGGGTTGACCCTACAGGTTTCCCGGATGATCTGATTGATGGAATCCAGGTCCTTCTCGGAATAATTTAGATTTTTAACAAAAAAACGATAGATTGTCTGCACTTCACGTGGCGTCATATATCCTTTGATCAAGGATAACTTGGTCATCACCACGATAATACAGGTGACAAACGCATTTTCATCCACCACGCCGGGCAGACCCCGACGAATCAGTTTCCGGACTTTTTTCGACATCACGTGCTGAAAGGCTCCCCCTAATAAAGCCCCAAGGGGACCCCCACGAAGAAACCCTAATCCGGCACCTACCAACCAGGACATATCATCACACTCTCTTAATATAAATTCACAATTCGGTCACTAAAAGCCTATATAATACTGGGAAATTTACCAAAAACCCAGTCACGATTGTCAACGAGAAGAGTAAACTTTATCTATTAGACTGCGTATTCCTCAGGAGCCGCCCCATGATCAAACATATCGTCATGTTCAAATTAAAGGACAAAACCCCTGACAACCTGAAAGCCCTGGCTTCCGCGTTAAACGGAATGAAAGGGGAAATTGAAAGCCTGAAGTTTCTTGAGGTCGGAGAGGATTTTATGGGTTCTGACCGGTCATTCGACCTGGTCCTGACCACCCATTTTGAAAACCGCCAGGGTTTGGAGTCATATGCCAGCCATACCGTTCATCAGCCGGTCATTCAATTGGCCAGATCCTTGTGCTCTCAAACGGTCGTGGTGGATTTTGAGTCAATTTAGTGCGAATCGCACCTAACCCAGGGGCCAAATCTTAAAAATATCCCGGAGCCATATAAATTCTTGTGCTTTTTAATATCTAGTGATACCCTTTAGGGCAGTTTTTGAGCCTAAATCAACCTATACTATTGATTTTATTAGGTTTATTTACTTAATGGCGATGACTTCCGGTGAACATCCCCTCGGTTATCCCTATTAGATTGATTTTAAGCTCCTTTCTTTCTTTTCTTCTATCAAAAACTTGATCAGGAGACATTCCAGTGGCGGTTAAAAAGAAAAAAGCGGTTAAGAAAAAAGTGAAGAAAGCCAAAACCACCTCGGCGAAAAAAAAGGCATCTACATCTAAAAAAAGAACCCCTGCCCCAAAAGCAAGTAAAAGCTCAAAGAAGAAAGCGGCTGTGAAAAAAACTTCTAAAAGTTCAGCCAAAAAGGCCGTTGTCAAAAATAAAGTGAAGGCGAAGGCTAAAAAGGCTGTAGCCAAAAAAAGCAGTAAAGTAGTTACTTCCAAAACGCCTAATAAGGTTGTACCTAAGAAAGCCAAACCCATTGAGCCACCAGAGGAAATCATCGAACCTGTCGTTAAATCTCCTTTCAAAGAAGATGATCCGAGGATTTTAAATATTAAAGAAGGATTGATTCAGGAAAGAAAAAGACTGATGGGCATGCTTCGCTCTTCTCAGGAAGTGGAGCGGACAATTAATGACATAACCTTCAGCAATGAAATTGACTTGGCTTCCAGCCTGGAGGGACGTGAAATGGCCTTTCAGCTTTCAAGCCGGGAAAGAAACGAGTTGAGACTGGTGGAAGACGCTCTGTTTAAAATCAAAGCGGGAACTTATGGAGTGTGTGACTCCTGCTCCAAGGAAATCACTCTCAAGCGACTTGAAATTATGCCTCTGTCTGCGCTTTGCATCGAATGTCAGGAGAATCTGGAAGTTCGCTAATCTCCTCTTATTGTCCGTGGCATTTTTTGTATTTTTTGCCGCTCCCGCAGGGGCAGGGATCGTTGCGCCCCACTTTATTTTCCTCCCGCTTTACGGGGGCGGTCTTTTGTGCTTCTCCGCCATCGCCACGATGTTCCATGACTTTCCGCTCTTCTTTCTCCTGTTTAGTCTCTAAAGACTGGACGGCTTCTTTATTTATCTGGGCCTTGAATAAGAATTCGCAGATTTCCTCTTTCATCCGAAAGTTCATCTGCCGAAACAAATCAAATCCCTCTCTCTTATACTCATTGAGCGGATTTTTCTGGGCATATCCCCGCAGACCAATTCCCTCTTTCAAATGATCCATGGCCAGCAAATGATCGCGCCACAGGTTATCGAGCACCTGCAACATAATCATCCTCTCAGGATAGCGAAGAAGATCGGGTCCCACTTCTTTTTCCTTCTGGTCATACTTGCCGGTGGCTACCGCAAACACGTCCTCACGAAGCGAGTCGGCCCCATATTCTTCCAGTTTGATTTCCTTATGGCCATCCAACTCTACAAACTTGTCATCCACTTTTTTTATGGATACATCAAATAATCGCTCGAAATTTTCATTCAATAAATCGATATCCCATTCCTCGGGATAGATTTCTTTGGGAATGAGATGGGACAGGGTTTCCTCCAACACCTCGTCGGCCATGTCATACAGAATGTCCTTCTGGTTATCTCCTGTCAGAATATCCCTGCGCAAAGCATAAATGACTTCTCTTTGCCGGTTCATAACATCATCATATTCCAGCAAATGTTTTCGAATATCGAAGTTATGCGCTTCTACTTTTCGTTGAGCATTCTCAACCGCCTTGGAAACCATAGCGTGCTCAATTGGTTGACCGTTTTCCATTCCGAGCTTGGCCATTAAGCCGGATATCCGATCGGACCCGAAAATTCGAAGCAGGTCGTCTTCTAGAGAGAGATAAAAACGGGAGGATCCATTATCTCCCTGACGACCGGAACGTCCTCTCAATTGGTTATCGATGCGCCGGCTCTCATGACGCTCGGTACCCAGGATATGCAATCCACCCAGATCCGGCACACCTTCACCCAGAACAATATCTGTCCCGCGACCGGCCATGTTGGTGGCAATAGTCACGGCCCCTCTCTGGCCCGCCTGAGCAATGATTTCGGCCTCTTTTTCATGATGCTTTGCGTTTAGAACGTTATGCTTGACTCCAAATTTTTTGAGGTGTTTGCTCAACTGCTCCGACTTCTCAATGGAAATGGTTCCTACCAGAACAGGCCGGCCGATTTCGTTCAACTCCCGAATTTCATCAATCGTGGCGTCAAACTTTTCTCTCTCAGTCCGATAAATCAGATCGGGATAGTCTTCCCTGATCATTGGCTTATTGGTTGGAATCACCAGAACCTCTAGTCCATAGGTGGATTGGAATTCCTCCGCCTCAGTATCTGCAGTACCGGTCATCCCAGACAGTTTGTTGTACATTCGAAAATAGTTCTGGAAAGTGATTGACGCCAATGTCTGGTTCTCGTTTTCAATCGTGACGCCCTCTTTCGCCTCCAGCGCCTGATGCAATCCGTCACTGTAGCGACGTCCCGACATCATTCTTCCGGTAAACTCGTCGATGATCACCACCTTGCCATCCTTAACCACATAATCCACTTCGTTTTTAAAAACCACATGGGCTTTCAGGGCTTGATTGACATGGTGCAGGGTTTCGATTTGCAGGGGATCATACAGATTGGACACATTCAGAAGCTTTTCCACCTCGGAAATCCCCTCCTCCGTTAAGGCCGAAGATCGGGCTTTTTCATCCAGGGTATAATGCAATTCCTTCTTAAGCTTGGGAATGACCTTATTGATATTGTAATACTTGTCGGTGGATTCCTCCGCCGGCCCGGAAATAATGAGAGGCGTGCGGGCTTCATCAATCAGAATACTATCCACTTCGTCGACGATGGCAAAATTAAGATCGCGTTGAACAAAGTACTCCGAACTGAATTTCATATTATCGCGTAGATAATCGAAACCAAATTCATTGTTGGTGCCATAGGTGACATCCTGATTATAGGCATTTTGCCGGTCTTCCTCCGGCATATCATGAATAATGGTTCCAACCGTTAACCCCAGGAATTTATATATCTGCCCCATCCATTCGCTATCGCGTTGAGCCAGATATTCGTTAACGGTCACCACGTGCACGCCCTTGCCCGTCAAAGAATTCAAATAAACCGGTAGAGTCGCCATTAATGTTTTACCTTCACCGGTTTTCATTTCTGCAATTTTACCCTCATGCAGAGTCACCCCACCAATCAACTGAACATCAAAATGCCTCATTTTCAAAACCCGAACGCTGGCTTCCCGGCAGACTGCAAAGGCCTCGGGCAATAACTGATCAAGCGATTCATCCCCCTTGAGCCGCTCGCGGAATTCATCGGTTTTGGCTTTCAATTGGGAATCGGATAGCTTTTGAATGCTTTCTTCCAGGGAATTGACTTGATCTACATAACCCTGGATACGCTTCAATTCCCGATCATTTCGGGTGCCCACTATTTTTTTTATTAAACCAAATACCATTTATTAAGTCCTTTTGTGATTTATCCGGAAGCCGGATCAATCCAAGGTAACAGGTGAAAATCCAATAAGTGCTTCGTGGCGGTTAGTTTATAGTACGAGGGCTCAACAGGAAATACCAATAAAAAGGGGTGACTGGAGCTCACGCGCTCTTCGAATTAAAATTATACCAAAAAACCAACTCCTCTGGGCAGGATTTGAGTGTTCAGGGATAGATACTTAATGAATTATCTTTCCTGAAAAGAGGCAAAAAAAAATAGGACGCTTCAAGAAGCGTCCCGGATGGCAGACCAAATTATGAACTAATCTTCCAGAATATAATTTCTCGGGCTTACAGGAATGCCGTTCAGTAGAACCTCATAATGGACATGAGGGCCTGTACTTCTACCCGTGCTTCCGACAAGAGCGATCGCCTGACCTCGTTTAACCTTGTCGCCAACCTTGACCAGGTTTTTCGAATTATGACCGTACCGGGTCAGAACGCCATATCCATGGTCAATCTCCACCATATTTCCATAACCGTTTTCACGCCCTGAGAGGATGACTTTCCCATCGGCCGTAGAACGAACCTCTGAACCCATACGAGCAGCGATATCCAACCCTTCATGCTTTTCAGGAAGCCCGGTAAAAGGCGATTTACGATAACCGAAACCGGACGTTACCCAGCCTCGTGATGGCCATATGGAAGGTGTCGAAGCCAAAAGAGATTTCTGGTTTTTCAAATACTCATCCAATTCTTGAAAACTGAATTGGCGCATTTTTATTTGGTTGGTCAGAATACCCAAGTCCCCGGACAATCGGTCCAACATGGATTGCGTTTCTTTTTCCAGAGAGGTTGTAAAACTGTGAGAGGAAAGACCATAAGGACCACCCACACCCAAATTACTTTCCTTACCTTTTGGCGAATTCTCAAAAGAGGTAATAATCCGCAATTTCTTCTCAAAGCTCTCCAAGCGCGCCATTTCAGTTTCAAAAGAACGAACCTGCTTGCTGAATTTATCGATTTGAGTCTTTTGAATTTTCTCCTGGCGCTTCAGCGATGCCAGAGCCACCTGGTCATCCTGATAATTCAGGTATTGCTTTACGAAAAAGACGCCCGCTCCGCCCAGTAAAAGGGAAAAGACCAACAAAGAAATCAATGCCGTTTTGGCGAATTTCTTGGAAAGTTGAATTCGTTTCGGTGAGCCGGTTGAACCGGGAAACACAACTATGGTGTAAGCGTCTTTTTGCACCCATCCTCCTTAAATTATTGATCAGGGGCCCCAACCCCCCTACCTTTGCAATTGAAGCCAGAATAATGGCTAACCCTCTCATTTGTCAAACGTTATTTCATTTCCAAAAATACCCCATAAAGGGGAAATTAGCCCTAAGCTGTTGAATTCCGCAATGTTTCATAAACAATGACTGTTACTCTTTTTTCGACTCCAAGCTCCTCATTCTCTCCTGGGCTTGAATGTGCTGAGGATTGATTTTTAAGACCTCCCGGTAATACGTGACAGCCTGCTCAATCTCGCCCTGCTCCTCATAAAGAACCGCCAGGCTGAAAAAACCGGCAACCACCCCTGGCTGATGATCAATCTCACGATAAAACTCCAACATGGCAGCAATGGATTCGATGCATTCTTTCATTTTTCCTTCGGCATACAATTTAAAACTCTTTTGCCGCAGTTGTTGCGCCAGAATAAGGCCATACCCTTTTGCCTTAAGCAATGCCTTCTCAGAAAGCAGTTGCTGATAATCATCTCTAAACCTGAGGGGTTGTCCGGAACGGACATAAATCATTTCCAGGTTACGATAAAACATTAATTCTTCTGGGGCCCGATCAATAGCCTCCCGCACCTTTAAAACGGCTGATTCATTTTGGTCCAATTCGGCCAATACAGCTCCCAGGTTGTTAAGTGCCAGTGCATTACCGGAGTCAAGGTTCACCGATTCCATCAAAACTTTTTTTGCTTCTTCAAACCGGCCCTGCAAATAATACGTATATCCCAAGCCATAGGCAGCAGAGGAGGACCGTGGATATTGCTCCAAGTGTTCACTTAGAAAAGAATCGGCCTGGGACAATTGATCAAGTGCCTGGTAAGAGCGCACTATCCCGCGAACGGCATAACCATTTCCAGGCTCATCCCGCCAAAGTTCTTTAAAAAGCTTCAACGCTTCTTCAGTTTTTTTGCTGAACAGCAGGAATTCCCCTTTTCTCAAGGGAGAAATTTCATGCTGCTGTAAATGAACGGGCGGAGTTTGAGCCCATACAGGACCAGAGGTTTTGATACAAAAAACAACAGTTAGTATGAAGCAAAGTGAACAAATGAAAGGCCGGTTCATGATTATCGCAAAATCAATATTCGGCGTGGGCAGGCTCCGGCTCAATTGCATGATGAGCCAGGTTTTCGAACCGGGTAAATTCTTTCAGGAAGGCGAGTTTAATTTCTCCAATGGGACCGTTTCTTTGCTTTCGTATCAAAATTTCGGCTTTCCCTCGGTCTTCACTTTCCTCGTTATAAAACTCATCTCTATAAATGAAAGCCACCACATCGGCATCCTGCTCAATAGAACCTGATTCACGCAAATCGGATAATAAAGGCCGCTTGTCGGTCCGGCTTTCTACTGCACGGCTCAATTGGGACAGGGCTACCACGGGAACATTGAGCTCCTTCGCCAACCCCTTTAATCCTCTGGAAATTTCTGATATCTCCAGTTGCCGGCTTTCTGTTTTCAAACGGGAGGACATCAATTGAAGATAATCAATAACAATGAGACCTAACGCATGCTCCCCCATGAGGCGTCTGGCCCGCGCCCTGACATCCAGGGTGGATAATGTCGCCGAATCATCTATAAAAATTGGCGCCTCGGAGATCCGCCCTGCGGCGGAAGTTAAATTGGGCCAGTCGGAAGACGCAAGAAAACCCGTCCTCAACTTTACGGAGCTGATTCGTGCTTCCGCGCACAACATGCGCAGGCCCAGTTGTTCCTTGGACATTTCCAGGCTGAATATGGCGGTGGGAATTTTGCGCTTCATTGCGGCAAATCTTGCGATATCCAGAGCAAAACTTGTTTTACCCATACTCGGCCGGGCCGCCAGTATAATCAAGTCGGACGGCTGAAACCCGGAGGTCATTTGATCCAAATCGGTAAACCCCGTCTCCACCCCGGTGACCATCCCCGGACTGTCAAACATTTTCTCAATGGAATCGAAACTGCTCCGTACAATCTCTTTGATTCCATAAAATGTCTTTTTTACTTTTTTTTCAGCTATTGCAAATATTTCTTTTTCAGCCCAATCGAGAATTTCATCTGAATCGCCTTTTTCTTCATAACTTTCTGAAACTATCCCGGTTGCCGTCTTGATCAACTCGCGAAGCAATCTCTTATCCCGAACTATTTTCGCGTGATGCGTTAAAGCCGCAGGGGTTGGAACCAAACCATCCAGAATATCCAGATATTCCAGACCGCCTACTTCTTCAAGTTTTTCAATTTTTCTGAGTTGATTCGCTACGGTAATGAGGTCGACAGTTTCGCTTTTCTCAAACAACTTTTCCATACAGGAAAAAATCACCTGATGGCTTGTCTTGTAAAAGTCTTCGAACTGGATTACTTCCAACGCCTTAGGCAGGGCATCAGGTGCCATCAGGCAGGCGCTAAGCACGTATTGTTCTGCATCCAAGTCATGAGGCGGGAGATGCCTCAGGGAAGGGTCTGATGAATTGGAATTGAAGGACATAGGCTTTTATATATCAAACTAAACCATTTGATACCATGCAAAAATATTATAACAAAACAATCCAGACAGTTGGGCCTGCGTCAAGGGCCGCCCGAAATAGCTAACGCCTATTCCACTTCATTATCGTCTGCATTTTCCACAGGAGTATCTGTACTGGAATCATCTTTGGGAGCTTTGGCTGCTTCTGGAACCTGAGCTGACTCTTCACCCGATACGGTCAGGGTTACTTCCGCGATAATTTCCGGGTGAAGTTTGACGGGTACCTTAAATTCTCCCAGCGACCTAATAGGCTCGCTTAACTGAATTTTACGCCGGTCGATCTCCACACCTTTCGCGAAAATCAATTCGGCGATTTCCTGCGATGTTACGGAACCAAACAATTTACCTTGATCTCCCACCTTTTTCGTGATGGAAAGCGAAATCTTGGCCAGTTTCTCCGCAACCGTTTCCGCCTCACCTTTCAGCTTGCGGACTTTATGGTCCACGATACTTTTCTGATGACGGAACTGTTTCAGGTTTTTCGGGGTTGCCAGCAAGGCTTTACCGGTCGGAATCAGGAAATTTCGTCCGTAGCCATCCTTCACTTCAACTTCATCACCTACCGATCCCAACTTGGGGACGTCTGCTTTCAATAACACTTTCATGGTAAGTCCACTGCTCCTTCCTTGATTACACTCACGCTCCAACCGGTTATTCCATTTAATTTGTGGAAGCCGGTGGAGCCGTCACTCTGATTTTTCTAAAATCAGCCCAAATATCGAACAGCCCGGCCCCAATGACCAATCCCATAAACATGGGATTCAACAGGATCAAGCCAAATACTATTACCCAGACCCAGGCGGGAAAACTCTTCGCCTTTAGTATATGGGCCACAACTGCCAGGCCCTGAAAAAAATACAGAAATAATGAAACAAATGCAAAATTCATCCCCAGGGTCCGGATCAACCCCATGCCCATCATCAACGATCCGATGGAGGAGATCAGCACCCAGACCAGAACATCGGGAAGCATGAACCTGGCGATATCGACCCCCTCAAAATACTTCCGGGAGTAAAACCGGAGCCACAGAAAACGAACGGCCAGAAAATTAATAACGGCTCCTACCAGAGAACTGACCAGAAGGAATGCTGGAAATATCCTTGCCAGTAACGGTGTGGCCCGCTCCATGAAATCGTTGAAAGATTTCAGGCTTTCCGGCGACTCCCCGGACTTTTTAAGAATCTCGAGATAGCCTTCCGCTTCTTCCTTAAGCGCCTTTTCCAGGAACTGAACTGGAGATTCTCCTTCTCCAGACATCCCCACAAGCACCAGCAGCCCTGTTAATACGGCCGGGGCCAGAGCGCCAAATAAAATCGTCTTATCAAATGGGACCGACAACCGGGTTGCCTCAGCCATCGTAGCCGCCATGATGCCATACGCGGATATAAACGCTATGGCCAACTGAGGCCCAACCAAAAAAAGCAGAACCAGGGCCACACCGGTAATTGTAACCAATCCGCTGATCTTACCTCTTTGCAAATAAACCAGGATCAGCGGCACGGGGATAAAGACACCGGCAAACATCCCCAACGATGGACTCAAAAAGGCCATCAACACAATGGCCAGGAAAATCCCGTAGGGAATAAAATAATCCCTTGGTTGAAACCCGTCGGTCAAAATTAGTGTTCTACAGAAAAAGGAAGCAGGGCAATATTACGAGCCCTTTTGATTGCCTCAGTCATTTGCCGTTGGTGACGCGCGCAATTGCCGGAAATCCGCGACGGCACGATTTTACCCCGCTCAGAAATCAGGGGTTTCAAAAGTTTAGTATCAAAAAAATCAATATGCTGGATTTTTTCGGAACAAAACCGGCAGATTTTCTGTGTAAATAAAGTGCGTTTCTTTCTTTGGTTTTTCATTTTTGCCTCAAAACGTTAAACAGAAATTAAAATGGGATATCGTCTTTTACGGGATAATCTTCTGTATCCGGGGCCATTCCAGACTTGCCTCCCCCCGACTGGCCCAGAAACTGAACGGTATTAGCCACCACTTCCAGCTTATTTCGCTTCTGACCGTCTTCGGTTTCCCATGTACTGAATTGCAAGCGCCCATCAATAAACACCGGTCGCCCCTTACTCAGATACTCGGCACAATTTTCCGCCTGCTTACCCCATACAGTGATATCGACAAAACAAACCTCTTCCTTCCACTCGTCTCCCGCCTTGTATTTGCGGTTTACTGCCAACCCAAACTTGGCGAGAGCGGAACCACTGGAAGTAAACCGCAGTTCCGGATCGCGGGTCAGGTTTCCCATCAACAAAACTTTATTAAAACTGGCCATACCCCCCCCATATCAGGAAACGGGTTTTAAATTGATGTCTATTCATCATCATCAGATGATTCACTAGAATTATTTCCCTCATCACCCTCATCATCCTTAATTACCGATTCCACCGGCTCCTGACTCATAACCCGCTCAATATCGCTTTCCTCCAACCGAATCACCAAATATTTGATGATCAGTTCATAAAGCTGATATTCTTTTTCCAGCTTAGGCACTTCCCTGGGTTCGCAGGTGTGATAAACATTCAGATAGTATCCGAATTTATTTTTGCGGACGCGGTAGGCCAAACGCTTTTTGCCCCACTTATCCAGCTTAAGGACGGAGCCGCCAAATTTATTAATGATAGCGGTAATTTTCTCTACGGATTGGTCGACTTGGGCTTCATCCAAGTCGGGCTTGAGAATAAGGATAGACTGGTAGTTACGCAACGAAGGCCTCCTCACGGGTTAAAGCCCCAACCCTATGGCTGGAGCGAGGGGTTAACATTAAAATTGGTTCAATACTGTCATATGAACTCCTTAAAAGCAAGAATAAATAAGAACCCCGCTCTCCGTAATATATTGATCCGGGGCCTTTTTATGCTTTTTTCAGGGCAAATTTACGGATGCGATTTAAAACTCCCCGACCCGCCGCCGGATGTCTTTTCCAAGGTCAACTCTGTGGCGGTGGGGATGGGACCCACCTTTCTTGTATCGGCGGACCTCAACCTCGACGGGGAGGCCGATCTGGTTTCCGCAAATTCCGGAGATCATACGCTATCGATTTTATTCGGACGTGGTAATGGATCGTTCCTGTCTGGCCCTCCCCTTCCAGTCCCGCTGGAACCCTCGGCCTTGGTAATAGCAGACGTCAATAGAGATGGATGGCCGGACATTATCGCCAATTCCAAGGGTACCGATTCACTGGGAATCTTATTGGGTAAAGGTCAGAACACCTTCTCGCAACCCCTCAGGGTCGAGACCGGCCAGGTTCCTTTATTCATTATCACGGGCGATTTTAATGAGGATGGTTTACCGGATGTCGCCGTCACTCTGACATTCAGCAAAATGGAAATCTACCTCGGAAAAGTGGGCGGAAAGTTTATCAAGGGAGAAACCTATAAAACCGGTTCGCGATCGTTTTCCGGTGTCTCAGGTGATTTCAACCGGGACGGGCATCTGGATATCGCCCTCGCCGTTCACAGCAGCAATGCCAGTTCGATCCGCCTTTACTTCGGTCAAGGGGACGGCACTTTTCCCACTTCGGGAAAAGTGGCAAAGGGACTGGGGTGCCTGGCGCTGGCCCAGGGAGATATGAATGCCGACGGCCTTATTGATCTGATCGCGACCTCGGCTATAGGGGACAACCTGTATTATCTGGAGTCCAACGGCGATGGGACCTTCAAAAGGGAAATCGCATTTTCCGGTGCCGGCGGTCCCATTGCCCTGGCCCTCGGAGATTTCGACGGTGACAAACAAATCGACGTAACGGTCGCCAATTCTCGAAGCAGTTCCTTCTCACTGATCATTCGCAATCCAAACGGCAGTTTTCATTTCCCGGTACGCGATTACGTGACCGGGGGAACTCCGTTGACTTTAACGACAGGGGATTTCAACAACGATGGGCTAAGCGATATCGCAATTGCCAGCAATTCCGAGGCAACAGCGGACATTTTTTTAAGACGGCGGGTGATGAAATAACTTTCTTACAGAAATCTTAATCAGGAGAAAACTGGGGAACAAAGTTCAACTTCCTCCACTTTGTAAAATAATAATCAATATTGCCTCCCTTCGTGGGATAAATCTTCTGGTACTTTTCCTTGCCGTCCGGTTGGCGCTCCACAATCACTATTTTCTTATCCAGAAGACGCGTTGACTTTCCCACGTAAAGGAATGTGTAGGGTTGGTCCCGCGCAATCAGGCGGTGAAGTTCCCGCGTCATCTCAATTTGCTTTGCCTTATCGTATTCCTGCCGAATGGCCACAATCAAACGGTCCGCTTCGGGATTTTCATAGCCGACAAAGTTCAACTGATTCGGACCAGCCTGACTGGAGTGCCAGAGTTGATACAGGTCCGGGTCCGTCCCCATACTCCATCCCAGCACCAGGGCATCGAATTTGAGAGAGTTGACAAAGTCCTTGAGGAAGACCGCCCATTCAAACACCTGCGTATTGCATTTGATTCCGATTTTGCGCCAGGAGTTCTGAACAATAGAAAGAATGCTTTTACGGAGGGGGTTGCCTGCGTTGGTGATAAGATTAAACTCAAACAGCTTGCCGTCTTTCTCCAGCCATCCCTCTTCATTCTTCTTCCATCCTAGTTTATTCAGAAGGCGTAAAGCTCCTTCAGGATCGTAGGGCACAGGCGGGATATCAGGGTCATACCAATCGGTCATTTTGGGATAAGGGCCGGTCACCCGCTCGCCCTCGTTGTACAAAACATATTTGATAATTTTATCAATATCAACCGCCATCCCCAGAGCCCGGCGCACTTCAGGTGACTGGAACAGGGGCTTCCGAAGGTTGTATCCGATATAAGAATAAGAAAATCCCACTGTTGAAAAACTCTGGTATTTCGGATCCGTCTTGAGGCGGGCCACCTGATGGGGAAGCACGCCATAATTATCCGCCGCACCGGAATAAAATTCCATTTCCTGGGTCAATGGTTCCGTGACAATACGCATGACAAACTCCTGATACTCCGGCGGGCCTTCCCAGTAATCTTCATTGCGAATCATCCGAATAAACTGATCGCTTTTCCATTCTTTGAACACAAAAGGTCCCGTACCGACAGGATTCCTGTTGAAATCGCTATCACGCAAATTAAAACTTTCCATTTGCATGTCACTTAGGTTTTTATCACGCGCTTCTTTTTTCAATGCCTCCGCATTCAATAAATGCTCCGGCAACATCCCCATCATCCAGGCATTAATAGCCGGAGAAAATAATCGCTTATAAACAAATTTGATTTGGTATTTTCCCATTACCTCTGCAGATTTGACCGGCTCGAAATCCGAAGTCCGCGGCGATGCGTTGCGGGGATCCATAATCGCCTGATAGGTAAACAGCACGTCTCCGGAGTCAAATTCATGACTATCATGAAACCGGACACCTTTTCTCAACTGAAAAATGAGAACCGGGTTGTGTTCTGTCACCTGCAGGATTTCAGAATAATGGTTTTCAAGAAGTTCGCGCTGGGCAGGAATTTTGGCTGTTATGAACTGTTGGTAGGGAAAACGGCTGACATAATCCTTACCCAAAACTTCCAATAATGGTTCAAAAAAATATTGGTCTACTTTCTTCAGCTTAAATTTCAGCCGCGGAGGATGGCGAAAGGTGTATTCCACAGCCATCATTTCAGGACGACCGTTTTCCTTGACGACCTGATTCTTGTCATCCCGAACCGGGACTTGCACACTCCCTTTAAAATCGCGCCCGGGAACCACTTCTATCGACTGGATATTCGCTTTCCATTTCGAGTCCACATTCATTTGATTTTGAATGTATGAAAACCAGGCCTCTGGACTCGCAGGCAGGTTTTCTCCGGCAATCATATCCGGCGCCAGCGTCAGGTAAGCCTCTTCATACTGGGTCCAGCTTTCAGCAAGGCGGGCCCTCAAATTCAACTGATCGTCCTGATCGAGCAATCCGTCGAACACCTTACTTACAATATTGCCGCTTGCGGAATCCGCGTGCAGAACAGGATTCAACATCCGGGCATCGCCACTACTGGTTTCAATAAATTTGATGAGCCGTTCCGGATTGCCCTTGGCCTGATTATCATAAGTTGGAACCCAGAAAAACGATTGCAACAACAACCCGATCAGGGCGAGTGGCAGTATTATCAGGAATCTTTTAGTAGCCATAGAACCGCCTTCAACACCTAAAATAAGTACGGATTGTTCCTGCGAGGGGCCGGAACTTTTTATTAGACCTTGACAATCATTTAGAATCTGTATATTACCTTATTCTTGACATGCACTTTGTCTCAAAATTAAATCGATGCGGGGTGGAGCAGTCCGGTAGCTCGTTGGGCTCATAACCCAAAGGTCGCAGGTTCAAATCCTGTCCCCGCTACCAAATATTTCAATAGGTTAAGAACATCGCTCCACTTTTCAGTTTAATCCTGTAAGACTATTTCATAAAACTTGGCAACGCCCATTACCGGCCTGACCCGGTTCTCCGGGCTTTGGCCATTTAATTCTTGAATTTATAGCTCGTTGGGATTATTTTATTTATCTTTTTGAACTGGATTTTATTGTCATTTCAAAAATCGTTTTGTTATTATATCGCCCGCAAACTTAAAACAAGTATCCATATAACTTTCTATATAGCCTTAAATTTTTTAGATTAACTTTCAAAAAAGGATAGAGCTCATGGCAACAATTATCACTGAAGAATGTATCAACTGTGGTGTTTGTGAACCGGAGTGCCCGAACGAGGCCATCGACGACGGGACAAAGGGCGGTGTCGACATTTATTATATTGATCCGGACCTCTGTACGGAATGCGTAGGATTCCATGGTGAAGAAGCTTGCCAGGAAGTTTGCCCGGTAGACTGTTGTGTACCTGATGAAGACAGAAAAGAAACCGAAGAAGAACTCCTGGAAAAAGCCATGAAGATCCATCCGGATCAGGACTTTCCGGCCCTGGATGACCTCACGAACGAAACCTCACTGTTCAGGAATCCAGACCGAAAAAACGCGAATCTTTAATTTTCAAACAAATCAAGCTGTTCAAATGGCTGAAGGAAGCAATTCCTTCAGCCATTTTTAATTTCCGACCGTCTGCGGGACTTTCTCTTGCTGCCAATAACTGCGCACGGGATTTTTCAGGTTGCGGGAGAACATATAATTGATTTGCTCAACCGGCAGAGGCTTACTGAACAGGTACCCCTGCATATCATCGCATCCAATGGACCGGAGGTAATCTTTCTCCTGGACCTGCTCCACCCCTTCGGCAACAGTTTTTAGATTCAATGCCTGGGCCAGGGAAACAATGGCTTTGGTGATTACTGCGTCTGTTCCCTGCCTGCGTTCGCTAATACCCCGAATAAAAGACCGGTCAATCTTGAGGGCATGGATTGGAAAACGCTTTAAATAAGAAAGCGAGGAGTAGCCGGTTCCAAAGTCATCGATGGAAATCCTAAAACCCATCTCATGAAGTTGGAACAAATTGGAAAGAGCCACGTCCGAATTTTCCATTAAAACGGTTTCCGTGATTTCCAATTCCAGATATTTCGGATCAACCCCGGTCATATCGAGAATACTCCGAACCTTAGAAATCCAATGAGGTTGATTGACCTGATAACCAGACAGGTTAACCGCTATGCTGATCGGCGGAAAACCAGCCCGTTTCCAGGCCTTGATTTGTCGGCAGGCATTCAGGAACACCCATTCGCCGATCGGTTGAATCAACCCCATTTCTTCAGCCAGAGGAATAAATTCAGAAGGATAAATCAGACCCCGTTCCGGGTGGTTCCAGCGTAAAAGTGCTTCCATTCCCTGGATCGCCCCAGATTGAATGGACATCTTCGGCTGAAAATGCAGACAGAATTCTCCCCTTCCCAGAGCCTTATGCAGGGCACCCTCAAGATTCATTTGCTGGTAACCTTTGGAAAGCATAAAGGGCTTAAAAAACTGGTAACGGTCCTTACCTTCCTCCTTGGCCTGGCACATGGCCGCTTTGGCCATTTTGACCAAAGCCGGAGGGTCTTCGCCATCGTCGGGATAAACACTGATGCCCACACTGCAACTGGCATGAATTTCCTGACCATTCAACTGAAAGGAACCACGTACACGTTCCATAATTTTCTGAACCCGATACTCGATATCCTGGATCAAATGAATATCCGGAAGGAGCAGAATAAATTCATCTCCACCCAACCGGCCCAGCGTATCTTCCTCTCGCAAACTCTTTCGTATTCGCTTGGACAGGCTTTTGAGCAGAAGATCGCCTGAGGAAATCCCCAGAAAATCATTTACTCGTTTAAAGTTATCTACATCCAGTATCAGAACGGCAACCTTTTCTCCGCTATAACGAGCATGGGCCAAAGCCATATTCAGTCTATCTTCCACCAGTTCTCGGTTGGGAAGCTCGGTTAAAATATCGTGAAAATGCTGCCTCACCAATGCCCTTGATTTTTGTATTCCGGCGGGGGTCCATTCGGTAGCCGAACCTTCCGGACCTGAAAAACATGAGGGCCGGGATGGGTCTGCCTGGTTTTCCTTAGCCCGTTGAGCAATCAAATTGCGGGCGGTCACCCCTTCCATCACTTGGGCAAGGTTTTGCAAAATCAGCGTAACTTTCGATAATGCTTCGTGGGAACGCTCTGGCGAAAGCCCATCCTCATACATCCCGGCAAACACACCAAAGAAATGATTTGGTGTCGCCATGGGCTGCAGGGTCAGAGAAGTACCCGACGCGTCATCATGGTAAACATAAGTACGCTCCGGGTCCTCTACCCAGTTCATTCCGACTTTTTTGATTATGGACGCCACATGACGGCGGAATAATTTTTCCCGAGCGGCAGGCTCCCAGTATTTCAGGGAAAAGCTGTTTTCATTATTTTCGGCCAGGTAAAAGGCGGCGCTCCTGAATTTCAGAATGCCGTCCAAATAACGCTGGGTACATTCAAACAGGGAGTTCATTGAGGAAGGAAAACTATCCTCTGAATTTGGACATCGAGTTAAGGAAGACTTCAATAGTTCAAATACGGAGGAATACCACCGATTTTCATCTTCAATATTGTCTAAGGTTCTCGATCCGGTGTGGACGAAATTATGCTTAAGGGTGGAAGTCATAATTACTGGGAATTAGGTGGGCCGTGTGATGAGAAATATCGTCAACAAATAAGGTAAAATTCTCGGTGTATTGAGCAATATCAGGAATGAACATTCTCAGATACCCCGAGGCCAGGGACCCAAGTATGGCTTATAACTTGTTGCAAATCAACAAGAAACTTACAAAACGAAAAAAATTCTGCCCTTGAAAACTTATATCTCCTCCAGACCAATTCCCAGGATATGGAGAAGTCCCATCCAAACCCATTTCAGAACTTCCCTGGCCAGAGTATAATTCAACGCCCCAACAGCAATAATCAAAACGATTCCAAGCGCTTGCTTTTGAGGTTTATCCACCTTCAACCAGAAAATCGGCAGGATATCCCAGAGCAAAGCCAGGAGAACCCAGGCGAATATAACGAACAGGATGAAAGCGGTGATCCATTGAATGGTAGTGGGCGCAGGAGACGGCATTTTAAATCAGGAAAACCAAGGAAGCCTAACGGGTCAATTCATCAGGGAGGGGTCGGGCTCCAAATGCCTTTCAGCAACATAACGCACGCTTTCCTGCCCATGGACTTTGACATGGTACCAGGGCTGGTCCTTGGGAGGACGGCTTCGGGCCATGGATTCGTACCACTCCTCTGAATTTTGGAATTCTGGATCGACACCCAGAATCACACCGTGGTAATCGAATTTTTTATGGTGGATGAGTTGCCCGACACAAAATTTAGGCTTGAATTTTTGCATAATCAACTGAATCTGGTTTAAAAAAACATTCGTACAGTGTCATCAATCTTTTCCGCTATCTCATCTTTGATTGTGTCCAACTCTTCATCTGAGACCGGGATCATTTCGGAAACTATGGGATCCAGTTCCGGAATACCCGGCTCACCGCTGTTTCCAATCTTCATCTCATAAACCAGGGCATCTGCTCTGGAAATAATACAGGTTTCTTTCAGGTAATCCCCTGCCCGGCTGGGAGCATGGTGGTATCTCACCATTTCGGCCAAACGCTCGGGAAGTTTCCACTCCGTCAGCAAAAGGGCCCCCACTTCCGCATGATCATACCCGAGAACCTCCTTCTCTACCTTAAACAGGTTCTCTCCGGTTTCCTTACACCGCAGAAGAATTTTTTTTGCATCCTCGGGAGATTCCTTGAAAATGATCAAACTTCCTATATCATGAAGCATCCCACCCAAATACATTTTTTCCGTGGCCACTCCCGGAACGAATTCTGCAATTTTCTGGGCGGTGATACCACAACCGATGCTGTGCATCCAGAACGTTTCCATATTGATCAGATCGCGTGGGATCCCCTGAAACTTACTGGTTACGATAGCGGCCAGCGCCAGATCGGTCAATTGATCGGTGCCAATAATATTCAAGGCATGCGTTAAGGTATCAACCTTTTCAGCAAAACCGTAAAAAGCACTGTTGACAATCTTCAGAAGTCGGGCGCTTAAAGCGGTATCGGTCTTAACAATATCCGCCAGATCTTCGAAGCTGGTATTGGAATCGTCAAGCTTTTCGCGGAGCTGGTAATACAAAATAGGCGGTGAGGCCGCCCATGATCCCACTAAATCATTGATCTTGATTGCCATGAATCATTCCTTTAGGTTATTCCCTCCCTTATTAGCATATCTTTTTTACTAAAAAGGCTTTTAAATATTATAAAGTTGTTTTCAAATAATCCTATAAGAATTTTCGACCTCCATATATGCGGGAATTCAGGATTCAACTTACCTCTTACAAAAAAGGAGACTAATGGAAAAACTTGAAGCAGTACAAAAAACCTTGAGATTCAGCAATACCATCCGAGAATGGTGTGAGCAAAAACACAACGTTTTTTTTGACGACTTCGACAGTGAAAATGTAAACATATATGAATCGGGTGGTTACGGCGAATTGGCGGACGCCATCATCGAAGATGGCTTGGCGGAAAATATCCTCGACGAGGAAGATGTAAAGCTTCTTTAGGTTTAACCGGGGGTTACTCCAGCGGGATTTTACTTACAGCATGGCAATTAAATTATAACCCCCTGTTCCTTCATTGAAAAACGCCGTCAGAAAACCCATATTTCACTCAGTATGCACTCCCCTTCTATTTTATTTGATAATTTCGTCCGGTTCCCTTAGTCTTTTTATATAGCCCAAAAACATATTAATGCAAGCAGCCTCAGGTTGTTTTACCGAGGCTCTGGTTTTTATTGACGGAAGGAAAAACGGATGAGCGCAGGAATTTTAATATTTTTGGGAATATTCCTATTCGGGGTATTGGCTGTGGTCGGGTATTTCATAATGATCTACAATGGCCTGATCGCCCTGAAGGAAAACATCAAAAAATCCTGGTCTAATATCGATGTCATTCTCAAGCAACGCCATGATGAACTTCCCAAACTGATCTCCGTCTGCGAGAGCTATGCGGAATTTGAGAAAGGCATTCTGGACCGCCTCATGAAAGCGCGGGAAAAATATTTCAAGGCCCAGGGGGTTGCAAAAAAATCAGAAGCAAGCAACGAAGTGACCGCTGCCCTCCAGGGTATATTCGCATTGGCGGAAAGCTACCCCGATCTCAAGACCAATAAAAACTTCATGCAACTCCAGGAGCGCATCTCTCACCTGGAAGAAACTCTTGCCGACCGGCGCGAATTCTACAATGACAGCGTCAATAATTACAACATCCGCATCAAGCAAATTCCGGACGTCTTGGTAGCCGGCATGCTCAATTATCAGGATGAGGTGATGTTCAAGGTCAGTCAAAAAGAGCGCCAGGACGTCAAAATCGATATCAAAATACCAAAGTTCACTTGAGTTGTTTCGCTTGAGTTGCAACTCATCCTGCAGTCATCATGAGTCGAGTCCATATAGAAGGCAGTGAACCGATAATCGCCCTGGTGGGGCTGGGAGTCGGTGTTTATTTTTTCTTCGCTGGATTCAAAGAGCTCAAATCAAAGCGCATCATCCAGAATATTCCCACCTCCAAAATCAATACCGGCGCCGTAGGCACCAATGTCGAGGTCACTGGCCGAATCGTTTGCGAAAAAGACAAAATCGTTCATGCCCCCATCAGCGGGCGCCCCTGCGCCTTTTACTCCATAGAAATCCAACGGTGGGAGAAAAACCGCAAACACGGCAGGAACAGCCTTGGAAGCCATGACACGGGGTTTGATCGAGGACACTGGGTCACGGTAGAAAGTTTCTATTCTGACAAAGGTTTTTTCATTGACGATAACAGTGGCGCCAACGCCATGGTGTTGGTAGATGGGGCGGTCGTCAAACGAAAAGGAGACACCCGGGATTACGAAATGCGGTCCAACAATTTCGATCAAATGCCTGCCGGCCTGCGCCAATCTCTGGACACGAATCAGAAAAAACTCAGGCGATTCAAACTCAAGAATACCTCCTGGCTGTTTTCAAACCGGTTCCGGTTCCGGGAATGGTGTTTTTCCGTCGGAGAACGGATTTTTGTTCTGGGGCATGCGGATTCCGGACTGAAAGCACCCAAACGCAATACGATGAAATTCAAAACCTTTATGAGGGCCAAAAAAGCCATCCAGGAAAACGAAAAATTAAAGGAGCGATTTGATACCAACAAGGACGGAAAACTGGATGAGGCCGAATTGGAACGGGGAGCCAAAATCGTGGCACAGCAATTAGAGGCCAAGTACAGCAAAGAGAAGCTGGAAGACCTGTCCGCGAAAACCAAACTGGTCTTCAAACAGAAAAAACCGAATCCGTTTTACATCAGCAATATGTCTGAAAAAGAACTGATCCAGGATCTGGCCACCTGGTCCACATTAAAAATCTGGGGCGGCCCCATTTTAAGCACAGGCTGCGCGGCATACCTGTTCACTTTATATTTCTAATAATTTCATCTGACAATGACCACTACTTCAAATAATGAAGGCGATTTAATCATGGGCGCCGCATTCGGCGCAGTGATGGGAGTGGTCTGGTTCGTCCGTGGTTTCCAGGAACTCAAAATCAAACGCACCATCCAGAATATCCCCACATCCAAAATTAATACCGGAGCAGTGGGAACCGATGTAGAAATCAAAGGAAATATTCTGGTGGAGCCTGACCTTTTGGATATGGCTCCCATTTCCGGCCAGTCCTGCGCTCTTTATCACCTTGAGATACAACAGGAGCGGCGCCGTAAAAACAGCACCTACTGGCATACCATCGATCAGTTTTATTCGCGAGAGGGTTTCTATGTGGATGACCAAAGCGGGGCCACAGCTCTGGTTCTGGTCAATGGTGCAAAAGTAAACCGGGAAGGAAAAACCGATAAATACTATGTCAATTCAAATAATTTTGATGAAATGCCCGATGCCCTGCGCAACGCTATAACTGAAAATCAGAAAAAACTAAAACGGTTTAAGCTGAATAAAACTTCATGGCTGTTATCGTCGAAATACCGGATTCTGGAATGGTGTTTTCAGCCCAATGAGGAAGTTTATGTTCTGGGCCACGCGGAATCGGGCCTGCGATTGCAAAAAATCAAAAAACCCGGGATGAAATATTTCCTAAAAGCCAGGAAGGCAATTCAAACGGACAAAAAACTCGCCGCGCGGTTCGACTCCAACCAGGACGGTAGACTGGATCCACCCGAACTGGAGCGGGGGGCGCAAATATTGGCTCAGAGGCTGTCCGACAAACACAACGGGGAAGCGGTTAAAGAATCAACTCCGAAAACCAAATTGATCTTTAAAAAATCGGAACCACATCCCTTTATAATCAGCAACCGCTCGGAAGGCGAACTGGTCAGGCACATGAGTACCTGGTCGACCGTCAAAATCTGGGGCGGCCCTGTTTTGACCGTGGCGTGCGCATGGTATCTATTCATCGCCCTGTCTAATTTAAATCTTATTTAATTTATCAGGATTGCCTGGATCGCAGTCGGACCAGCATATAAATTGAAAATACCAACACAAAAATCCCGATAAACTGGGATGTGGAAAGCGCATCCGGCACGGCATACCCCCGGTCATCCCCGCGGTAAAATTCAATAATGAAGCGGCCAATGGAATACAAAATGCCGTATACCCAGAATACCTGCCCATCAAATGTTTTGCGTTTGCGCAACCAGACCAGGATACCGAAAATAATCAGCGCGTTGATGGATAAATAAATCTGAGTGGGGTGCAGAGCCACATTGAGCGGCGCCAGCGATTTGGGATCGGTGAAGGTGATGGCCCAGGGCACATCGGAGCGGACTCCGTAACAGCAACCTGCAAAAAAACACCCCCACCGCCCTATCATCTGACCAATGGCGACGCAGGGAGCCAAAACATCGGCCACTTGCCAAATGGGAAGCGAGTGCTTGCGCATGTAGTACCAGGCCATCGCCACCGCGCCGATCAACCCGCCATAAAATACCAGCCCGCCTTTCCAGAACTTAAGAACTTCCAGAGGGTTGTCCAAAAAATAACGGTATTCCACAACAATATAAAGAACCCGGCCACCCACCAGGGCGGCGATGGCGATATAAAAACAGAGATCCAGAATCTTCTGCTGATCCAGACCATCCTGCTTCGCCCAGCGAGCGGCCAGCAGAATGCCTGCAAAGAAACCGGTCGCCACCAGAAGGCCATATGTAAATATCTTAAGATTTAAAAATCCGAACTCAATCAGGATGGGATGCATGGTTTAACCTTGGTTCAGAACTTAAATGGAATATCAGAGGTTTTCGGAAGTATCGGGAGGACCTTCCGCTTGAGGCGTTTTCCCAGCCTGGATCAAATCCAAAAACATCAACAATACCCCAACCGTGATGCAGGAATCGGCGATATTAAATGCGGGCCAATGGTAACTTCCAATATAGAAATCAAAAAAATCGATCACCTCGTGATACAGAATACGATCAATCAGATTCCCGATAGCACCACTGAAAACCAGAATGAGGGCCACCCGCACTTTTTTATTTTCCCGAGGGGTCTGATGAAAAAACACCAGGATTGCGATGATAGCAACAATTGAAAATCCGATAAATAAATACGTTTTGATCTCGGAGGCCCATTCCGCCCCCAAACCGAAAGCCACACCAGGATTGCGGATATGGGTGAGCGCAAAAAAATTATCGATTATGCCTATGAAATGACCCTTTGGAATATGGGTGGTCACCCACATCTTGGTGTATTGATCCAGAATGATCAGGATATTAGACGCCAGAAATAGTTGCAGATATCGGTTGCTCAAAAAATTCAGGCCTTTGCCGATTCGAGGTTTTTTACGCAACGGAGACACACGCTGGGATGTTCCGGCGTCGCCTCTTCCACGAAATAATTCCAACACCGCTCGCATTTGCTTCCAGGTGCCGGATGAACAGAGATTTTAAGTCCCGCGATAGCTTCACTGGTATAGACGTTTGATTCTTTTTCCAGAGAATCGGCAATTTCAACTGCAGAAACGATGAAAATATATTTCAGCTGATCCCGCTTCTGCTCCTCCTCTAATATCGATTTCAAATCACTTGGAAGCTCCAGGCGGACCAGTGCATCCAGCGAATGACCGATCATCTTTTCCTGCCGCCTGAGTTCCAGCGCCTTACTGACCTCGCCCTTCAATTGGCCAAGCTTTTCCCATTTGCTGGCCAAATGGTCCGGGAAAGACACTTTTGACAAATCCGGGAACGAACTCAAATGCACACTGGACACCTCATTGCCTCTGCCAGGCATATAGGACCAGATTTCTTCGGAGGTAAAGCTGAGGATCGGCGCCATCAATTGCGCCATGCCGCGCAATAAGTCGTACATTGCCGTCTGCCCCGACCGCCGCTCTCTGGAATTTTTGGGATAGGTGTATATCCTGTCCTTCAGGATATCCAGATAAAATGCGCTCAGATCCACAATACAAAAATTGTAAAACGAATGATAGAAAACATGAAATTCAAAATCCCCAAACGCTTTCAAAACTCTTTCCGTAACAAGCCGAAACCGATACAGAATGTAATGGTCGATTTCTTCCATTTCATCCACGGGAACTGCATCCGTTTTGGGATCGAAATCGCTCAGGTTACCCAACAGGAAGCGGAAGGTATTTCGGATTTTACGGTAGGCTTCGGTCAGGCGTTTCAGAATTTCATGGGAAATGCGGATATCCTCACGATAATTTTCCGAAGCCACCCACAGCCGAAGAATTTCGGCGCCATACTGATCGATAATTTTCTGCGGTGCAATGACGTTGCCCGCCGACTTGGACATTTTTTTTCCCTTGCCGTCCACCACATAACCGTGGGTCAGAACTGTTTTATAGGGCGCGGCGGAGCGGGTACCCACCGATTCCAGCAGTGAACTATGAAACCAGCCCCGGTGCTGATCGCTGCCTTCGAGATACAGATCGGCCGGCCACTGCATGTCAGGGTTGCCCTCCAGAACGGCGGCATGGCTGACACCGGAGTCGAACCAGACATCAAGAATATCCATCTCTTTAACAAACTCTGCGCTTCCGCAGGAGCATTTATAACCGCCAGGCAACAATTCTTCCGCCTCTTTCTCGAACCAGAAATCGGCACCATTCTGCTCCACCAATTTTACAATGTGGGCCATCACATCGGGAGAAGTCACCTGCTCTTCGCATTTTTTGCAGGTCAATACAGTGATCGGCACCCCCCAGGCGCGCTGGCGGGACACACACCAGTCCGGCCGGTTCTCCACCATGCTGTAAATGCGTTCCCGTCCCCAATGCGGAACCCAGCGGGTCTTGTTGATTTCGGCCAGGGCCTTAGCACGAAAGCCATCTTTATCCATCGGGATGAACCACTGGGCAGTGGCACGGAAAATAATAGGCTGGTGACATCGCCAGCAATGCGGGTAGGAATGATCCACCTCGCTGGCGGCAATAAGGGTACCGTCCGCTTGCATTTTTTCAATGATATCGGGATTTGCCTTGGTCACGAATTGTCCGGCAAAATGCTCAACGATCGGTTTGAATACGCCGGCGTCATCCACCGGATTATAGGTGTCCAAACCATATTTCTGCCCGACGATGTAGTCTTCCTGCCCATGACCGGGAGCGGTATGGACGCATCCGGTACCCTGCTCGAGAGTGACATGGTCCCCTAGAATTACAGGCGATTCCCGGTCGATAAATGGATGCTGACAAACCACGCCTTCCAAATCTTTTCCGGAACATGCCCCCTGTATTTTGGCGTCTTGGAGATCCCACTCTTCCAACAGACCCGGCGCCAGCTCCTTCGCAACAACCCAGGATTCACCCTTATGAGTGATAGCGGTGTATTCAAAGTCAGGGTGCAGACAGATTGCAAGATTTGCGGGCAAAGTCCAGGGAGTGGTGGTCCAGATGACAAAATATGTTTTCGAGTCGTCGAGTCCCTGGATTTGATTGTTCCATCCCGACTTGACGGGAAACTTGACATAAATGGATGGAGATTTATGATTATCGTATTCGACTTCCGCTTCCGCCAAAGCGGTCCGGCACGTGGTGCACCAGTGAACGGGCTTCAACCCTTTATAAACCATCCCCTTCTGAATAAATTTGGAAAACTCGCGAACAATGGTAGCCTCGTAAGAATAATCCATGGTGAGATAAGGCTTGTCCCAACTGGCGAATACTCCCAGGCGCTTGAACTCTTCTTTCTGGATATCGACAAATTTCGCGGCATATTCCCGGCAGAGTTTACGGATCTCACTTTTGCTGAAATCCTGTTTTTTCTTTTTCAACTCCTTGCCCACCTGATGCTCGATCGGCAGACCGTGACAATCCCAGCCGGGAACGAAGGTGGCGTCGAATCCCTTCATGCTTTGGAATTTGACGACGAAATCCTTGAGAATCTTATTGAGGGCGTGCCCCATGTGGATGTGCCCGTTGGCATAAGGCGGGCCGTCATGAAACACATATTTAGGTTTCCCGGCAGATTCTTTGCGAATTTGACCGTAGATATCCTCCGTTTCCCATTGTTTCAGAACCTCCGGTTCCTTATGAACCAGATTGGCCTTCATCGGAAAATCCGTCACGGGTAAATTTAATGTTTCTTTATAATCCATATAGTTAAGTATTTTTATTTAATGTAATTAATAAGCAAATATCATTAAAATTTCATGGCTTGCTTAGCGCGGTCCATAGTGGACTTGGCAACCGCCTGAGCTTTGCGGGTCCCCTCTTCCAGGATCTCTTCTACTTCCCTGGGCTTGGCGATGATTTCCTGCCGACGTTCCATATGGGGTCTCAATCCTTCGAGCATGGTGTCCACCAGTTTTAATTTGCAGTCCCCGCACCCGATGGCGGCAGTCCGGCAATCGCGGTCGATTTCTTTCTGCATCTCCAAAGGCGAATACAACTTATGAAACGGAAACAGATTGCAGACATCCGGGTCACCGGGATCGGTCCGCAATCCGCGCGCCGGATCGGTCAGCATGGACTTTACCTTTTTAGTGATCTGCTTTTCGGTATCTGACAGGTAAATGGCGTTATTGTAGCTTTTACTCATCTTTCGACCATCGACCCCATTGAGTTTGGGAATTTCTGATATCTTGGCCTGTGGTTCCTTAAAGACCTTCTTTTTGTAAAATCCGTTAAAGCGTCGAACAATTTCCCTGGAAATCTCAAGATGCGGAGCCTGATCGATACCTACAGGAACATAGTCGGCATCATATAACACAATATCCGATGTCTGCAGAACCGGATAGCCCAGAAATCCGTAGGAACTCATATCGACGCTTTTGACCTCCACCTGCTTTTCCTTGTATGTCGGGTTACGCTCCAGCCAGGGAACAGGCACAACCATGGACAAGATCAGGTGAAGTTCGGCATGTTCGGGAATCCGGGATTGGACGAACAGGGTACTTTTCTCGGGGTCCAGACCAGCGGCAAGCCAGTCCACCGCAACCTCAAATGAAAACCTTTTAATCTGGCTGGGATCTTCGTACAGCGTGGTCAGGGAATGCCAGTCGGCGATAAAATAGAAACATTCGAACTGCTCCTGCAATTCGATCCAGTTTTTCAACGCCCCGTAATAATTCCCCAAATGGAGGAGACCGGAAGGTTGCATCCCGCTCAAAATTCTCTTTTTGGCCATAATTTAGATGATGTTTAAATCTTTGAGTTTAAAAAGAAAGTTCTATTTCACGGGGAAAATTTCCTGAGTGATGAACTCTACCACAAACTGAATTGGGAGTCCAAGAATGGTGGCCAGGATATGGGTTCCGGCAAATTGATCCAGTAAAACGGTGACCAGGAGCGCTATCCCGCAGTATTTATCCAAATTACTGAGCTTCATTGCGACACGGCGGGGAACCAACCCCTTCAACACACTCGACCCGTCCAGGGGAAATACAGGGAGCATATTCAGGACCACAAGACCCACATTACAGTATATTCCCAAGCTTAAAAAAATAAGCACATAGCGTTGCATGGGGGTCATCATTTCCGTCTGCCCCCAAGACCCAATTGAACTAAGGAAAAACCCAAAAATCAGAGCCAGTGTCAGGTTGGATGCCGGACCGGCGGCGGCAATAAACAGCATATCCCGGTGAGGATCTTTTAAATTCCTGGGGTCCACCGGCACCGGCTTGGCCCAACCAAAGTGCATGATTAGAAAGAAGACCACACCCATAGGGTCCAGGTGTTTCAGGGGATTGAAGGTTAAACGTCCCTGATTTTTGGCGGTATCGTCCCCCAGCAAATGCGCC
>JAOUPX010000187.1 GCA_029879645.1 Nitrospinota bacterium | reverse complement strand
GCAGTCAACGCACCAAAACCGTGCGCTGGCCCGCGTGTAAAAATTATCATGAGACCCGACCCCAGCGGGCACACATTTTCCACAGTCTCCAGCACGCCCAGGACATGGGCTTCACCCCCGCCAAAGACTGCCCGCGTTGATGGGCTTTTACTCCTGACAACATTTCTATATAATCAAAGAATCTAATTTTAGCGATAGGATAGTATTAATGAGTTTGATACCCGAACTGTTAGCTCCGGCGGGGAGTCCGGAAAAGATGGATTACGCCTTCGCGTATGGCGCGGATGCGGTGTATGCGGGCATCCCCAAGTTTTCCCTGCGTGCGCGGGAGAATCCGTTCAAGGACGCCACGCTGAAGGACGCCATCTCAAGGGCGCATCAGCTGGGCAAGAAATTATATATCACCGCCAACATCCTGCCGCCCAACCGCAAGATCGAATCGTTCCAGAAATCGCTGGCGTATTTCGCCGAGGCCAAACCGGACGCCTTCATCATGGCCGATCCGGGGATGATCGGTTTCGTGCGGCGGGAGTTCCCCGAAATTCCCGTGCATCTGTCCGTGCAGACCAACACCATCAACTGGCCGTCGGTGCAGTTCTGGCAGGAGCTGGGCGTTCAACGCATCATCCTGTCGCGCGAGTTGTCGCTGACGGAGATCGAGGACATTCATCAGCATGTGCCGGAGATGGAGCTGGAATCGTTCGTGCACGGCGCGATCTGCATCGCCTATTCAGGACGCTGTCTGCTGTCCAACTATTTCAACCACCGCGACGCCAACCAGGGCACCTGCACCAACAGTTGCCGGTGGGAGTACGATCTGTTCCACCAAGCCGATGAAACGGCGCCCCTGCGCAGCACTCACAATCCGGAACGGATACAGGGCGAATATTTTATCGAAGAGAAACAGCGTCCCGGCGAGTTGATGCCGATCGATGAAGACGAATACGGCACCTACATCATGAACTCGAAAGACCTGCGCGCCATCGAATTTCTCCGGCAGTTGCGCGACGCCGGGGTGTGTTCGTACAAGATCGAAGGCCGCTCCAAGACGATTTATTATCTGTCGGTGGTGGTGCGCAATTACCGGCGCGCGATCGACGACATGGCGCGGGGCATGAAGTTCGATCCGGCGCTGATCGAGGAACTCAACAAAACCGCCAACCGCGGATTCACCTCGGCGTTTCTCATTCCCAACGCGGATCACGAAACCGAACGCTTCGACTCGCCGCAGGAGGACCAGCTTCCGCAGGTGTTCGCCGGACAGGTTAAGGGAGAACGCGACGGCGGGTGGATGGAGGTGGAAGTCAAGAACCGCATCGAGGTGGGCGACGAGGTGGAATACATTGCCCCCGGCGGCCAGCGTTACTTTAAAATCGAGGCCATCGAAAACAAAAAGGGCGAATCCGTATCCGTCGCTCACGGCGGCAACGGTTGCGTATGGATACCCGCCCCCGGTCCGGTGGAACCCTACGCCCTGCTCAGCCGCGTCACCCTCTAGCGAGGGCGGCAACTGGCTGACAGTTAACGGCTGGCGAGAATCCTGGAGCGCACCTCAAGGTTTTAAATTTACCTGCCGGGGTACTGCGCCCAACCTGAACCCACCCCACCGTTATAGCCTTTCCATCATATTGATTTAAGCCCAATTAAAATAATAATTTAGGGGAGCGCAAAATACCGCTTGCCCCCCCTCCGGTGGCGGGGTAATATTGACGCATTCAATTCATTAAGTGTTTACATCAAAACAGGTTATAGCGGAAACACGGTGGATTGACGCGGTATGGGAAAGTTATTCCGAGTTATCCTGTTTTTTGTGGGTTTTGGTAGAGTCGGCGATCACGATGATAAACCCGATGATCACGATGAGTCCCAGTACCAGCCATACTTTAAGGGTTTCCGGGCGGTCATCGAATATATCGTAACTCAGGGTTCCGTCGATAATCAGAGCCACAGTTACGAGGCTTATCAGGACGGCTAATTTTTTCATATGTAAGTTTTTAGGGGTTTCAACAGACTCAGTATATAATGATCGCGCACTCATGATCCTGTTGAATTTTAACAGCTTGTGAGAAGCGGGTCCAACAGGATTTAAATCGGCAATTTTCAATCTTATTTATAAATTCGAATCCACGAATTGAAAGTGATGAGTCATGGCAATACCTATAGGACAGGCATTTCGGGTTGGATATTATCTTTTCAAACAGAAGCTGATGAGGCGCAAAAAGTACCCCCTGGTGCTGATGCTGGAGCCTCTGTACCGGTGCAATCTCGAATGCATCGGGTGCGGAAAAATCCAGAAGCCCAACGAGATTCTTAAAAAATATCTGAGCGTTGAAGAATGCATGAACGCGGCGAATGAGTGTGATGCGCCGATCGTTTCGATTGCCGGCGGCGAACCGTTGATTCATCCCGACATCGTAGCCATTGTAAAGGGATTGATCGATCAGGGCCGCTACGTTTATTTGTGCACCAACGCACTGCTCCTCGAGCGTTATCTGGACCAAATGCCGAAAACCTCGCGCCTGACGTTCTCCATTCATCTCGACGGCATGAAGGATCATCACGATCATATTTGCGCGGAAGAGGGCGTTTACGATAAAGCGGTGGCAGCGATCAAACTGGCGAAGGCGCGCGGGTTCCGCGTTACCACCAACACCACGTTTTTTGACGGTGTGAGTGTTGAATACGCGGAAAAATTTCTCGACCACCTCAAACCTTTGGGCGTGGACGGTATGACGGTGGCCTCCGCCTTTCAATACCCGGATGCACCGACACAGGACAATTTTTTCGGACGGCACCGGACCCAGGATTTTTTCAAAGAGCTGTTGTCGAAAAATACCAACGGCCGCTGGAATTTCAGCCACTCGCCGTTTTATCTCGAGTTTCTGGAAGGCAAGCGCGATTACGACTGCACCCCCTGGGGCAATCCCAGCTATTCGGTGCTCGGTTGGCAGAAGCCCTGTTATCTGCTGGATGAAGGCTACGCCGAATCATTTAAGGAATTGATGGAAGAAACCGAATGGGAAAAATACGGCCATCGCAACCATGACAAGTGCAAGGACTGCACGGCGCATTGCGGATACGAAGCCACGGCGGTGGAAGACTCCACCAACGGCGTTAAAAACATGGTCTATTCCGCCAAATCGGTTCTGCTGTAAACCCTTCACCAACAACATATCCTTCTCCCCGGAGCAATCCGGGGAGTTTTTTTTGAAAGCCCCCCTAAAAATCACCCTGGGCCGACCCTTTGCGGGTTTTCTTAAAAATTTGTTTCCCCCTTTTAAAATTTTCGGTTAATCTAACATTAAATTTACATTTCCAAAAGCTGTACCCCAATTCGGTTGAATATTTTTAAGTATTTGATATAATTGATTTAAT
>JAOUPX010000094.1 GCA_029879645.1 Nitrospinota bacterium | reverse complement strand
GGTGTATTTTTTATGACGGGGCATGATCATGAAAAACTGGTGGTGCGGCTTAAAAGCCCGGAGGATGACGCCATGCCTTCCGCCAATGCTGTGGCCGCCCTGGGGTTGATGCGGTTGGGACGCCTCACAGGAAATAAGTTATTTGAAGAGAAAGCGCGGCAAACCGTACAGGCATTTCATGGAGATGTGGAGAAACGGCCGACCGCCTTTATGTCCATGCTGTCCGTCATGGATTTCATGGAATCATCGCCCTCGGAGGTGGTGTTATCCGGCCCGGTGGAAGACAAGGAATACCGGAGCATGCTGGAGACGCTTTACCGCGATTATCGTCCCAACCAGATGGCAATAGTCTATGGGGGAGAAAAGACGGCTCATGCGGTTCCCTGGACCGCGGGACGAGGACCTGTGGCGAATCAGCCCACAGTATATGTTTGTAAGCAGGGAACCTGTCATCCGCCGGTGCATACCGCTCACGCCCTCTATAACTTATTGGGACGCCCGCCTGAGATTCGTCTCAATATTTTTGATGAAGACAAAAAAATAAAGGACATGCAGTCGCAGGAACAAGCCAATTTCCTGAACGCCATGTCCAATATTTTTAAATACTCCGGCTTAGGTGGGAGATAAACTTTCCCTGCGCTAAAACCCTACCGAAATATTTATGAAATCCAGCACCACACGGGTCTGTAAATCAATCCACAAAACCTGGTCGTCATGATAGATGAATTGTGTTCCCTGGGGCGGGGGAGGCAATTGTGAGGCCAGCCCCGGCGGCAGCGATTGCATTTGCAATCCCGGTGGCAGGACATCTCGTTTGGCCAGTCCCGGAGGCAACCCTTCTCTTTCATGCCCTCTCCCATGTCCTCTTCCGTGTCCTCTATCTTTTTTCTTTTTGTGTTTTTTCCAGTGTTTGGGCGGATGGTTGTGGTAATAATTCCCGACCGTATGCCGGTGATGATCGGTAAAAACAAAAGTCACCGGCGCTGGAGCAACCGCAATGCCGGCGCTGGAATGAACCTGGGCGGGTCCCCTGTAAACGGCATGTCCGTGTCGGCGATCGTGACTGTGGACCACGCAACCGGAAGCGAAAACCGCACCGAGACAAAGTATTGTCGCCAATTGAATCACGCGGGCTCGTGTGAGCTCCAATGGTTTCATAGGGTATGAGTCCCGTAGGGTTTTGCCAAAATTCATGATTTGAATTCTCCTTGGATTAATCGTCAATGACAATCATGGGAGATACCGATACCCCCACCTCAGGTTTTATTTTAATATGACTTTTATGGTGCCCGTGCCCATGACCATGTTTATAACCATGTCCCTTGTGATGAACGACACAGCCGGAAGAGACAATACCCAGAACAAATATAATACTCAACCCCATAAAGGCGGGAGCCCAACTTTTTTTAGAAGTATTATGGTTTGCGGGGGCTATTTGAGTTCTGGCAAAAAGCATAATGGAAATCTCCTTAATATCAAATTAATTATCTGCAAAACACTCCCCCCAGAGTGAAATGCCGCTTAATATGTTAAACAGATCAACTATAAAATAGAAATCTTTTTTAAATTTCCTTGTATTCAGCCGGATTAGATCCCCTCGTGAAATGATCAATTGTTCAGTTGGATCACGTCTAAAACTCTGTTGGTTCCAATTTGGATCAGGACTACTTGCTGTTGATAGACAGCCCGCCGGGTATTGGGTGGCGTCGGAGGCAGTTGAGATTCCAGATCGCGTGGTAAGGGATCCGTAGGTTGAGCCAGAATATCGTTCTTCACCACGGAAACGGTGTTGCTTTTGGGTCCCCGGGAAGACTTCCCTTTGCCTTTACCCTTGGCTGAAGATGCAGGACGGGAGTTTTGATAATAGCTCTGAATAAGGGTTCGCTGGTTATTATCAAATGTTGCCGGTGCAAACGAAGCCGTGGTGGCGGGTTGCGGAGGAGTCGCAACAGGGGCCGACTCCTGGTGTTGGGATAAGTCCGGGGTGCCGGTTTGCTGTTGAGGTTCTACGCGTTTCATTTTCTCAGGCTTGCCGGAATTTTTGGAGTTGCCTTTGCCGCGACCGGATTCCACCTTGGCGATTTGAAGAGGTTCCTTGGGCTTTGCGTCAACTTGAGCGGGCTCCATATTTTCCTGGACCGAGGGTTTGGAAGATGAGTCCTGGTCCTGTTTAATGGGTTTGCCTTTGTTCCGCTCTTGCGAGAACGATTGGCCTGAAGACTCATCCTGCTCTGAAAAATTGGCACGGATTTCTTTATGTTTTCCTTTGTCACTGGAACCATCTTTATCCGGTTTACCCGGATGAGATGTTTGAGGTGATTCATCACTGCCTGCCATCAGGCTGTCTTTTGCAGGTTTACCCTTGTCACGGGAAGGACGGTCATCCTGATAATCGCCTTTCTGTCCGCCCTGGTTTCCTTTTTGCATGGGAGAAGGGAGGTCCATATCCTGCTTCGGCCCGCCACCTTGCTCGTTTTTATCCATTCTGGCAACACGACTCTTGTCCGGTTGCCCTTTATTCTCTTTATAGCCCTTACCAGGGGAGGAGTTTTCATCGTCCCACAGGGGTTTTCCCTTGTCCTCTTTATGACCCGGGCCATTGTTGATCTGGGCGTGCATGGACGGATGATCTTCTCCCTTGTCCGGTTGCCCTTTATTCTCTTTATAGCCCTTACCAGGGGAGGAGTTTTCATCGTCCCGCAGGGGTTTTCCCTTGTCTTCTTTATGACCCGGACCATTGTCGCTCTGGGCGTGCATGGACGAATGATCTTCTCCCTTATCCGGTTTTCCCTGACCCATTTTATGGTCATGGCTATGAGAGGAAGGATGGTCTTCACCCATTTCCGGTTTGCCTTTAATCGTCCTATCAGCTTGACCGTGTGACGAAGGATGTTCATTTTCCGTGAACGGTTTTCCCTGGGCGACTTCATAAGCCCTGGAGTGGGAAGGTGGCTGATGTGATTGAGATGGGTGTTGCTCCTCATAGGAGGGTATCTGGTCCACCATTTTTGGAGCGGGTTTCCGGATATGAGCGTCCTGATGTTGGTCCGAGACCGGAATATTGATGAAATCCAATACCAGGCGGGTATTCACATTGATAAGAAGTATTTGATTGTCATTATAAATATATCGTGTGCCGCGTGGTGCCGGTGGCAACTGGCGGATCAAGTCGAACGGTAGCGCCTGCATCTGTATTCTCGGATCCAAGCGCGCATTTTTTTCATATTTCCAATGATTTCCCCTGCCATGATGGGGATGATGACGGTAATAGTTATGAACCGTATGCCGGTGATGGTCGTTAAAGGTAAAGGTGACGGGCGCCGGTGGCGCATAAGAACGACTTCTTTGCCCGTGATTGTGGACAACGCATCCCTGAAAAATGAATCCTGCCAGGAATAGGAACAGTACGTAAATCCCTGTCGATTTCCACTTTGATAAACTCATGGGATGGATAGAACCCTTGCCGGAATACATGTTGATTGCTCCCTGAAGATGGAGGTTTTGTTTTTTCGGACTCATTTGTATATGGTAACTAAATGTAAATCAATCGACAAGGGGTTTCTGGGGCAGGGCGGGAGGATGGGAATGGATTAGAACTCTCTCTCGTAAACGTGATAACCGGCGTGTGACATGCCCAGCTTTTGGTAAACAGCCTGGCCCGCCGCATTTTCTTCTTCGACATACAGGCGCAATCCGCGCACATTTCCATTGTTTCGCGCAAGGGTTTCGATGTGCCGGTACAATTGAGTGAATACACCCTGACGGCGATGGCCCGGGTGAACGTAAACGCTTTGAATCCACCACAAGTCGCCGTTGCGCCAATCGCTCCATTCGTATGTGACCATCGCCTGACCGATCACCGATCCCTGTGCCTCGGCGACAAAATACCGGCACTTGTCGGGTTGAAGCAAGCCCTGGAGTACACCTTGGGTCACGGTTTTGGAGTCCAACTCTTTGCCCTCAGTTTCAAGCGCCATGCGTTGATTGTATTCGGCGATGATGCTGGCATCCTCCGGTCGGCCTTCGCGAATTGGAATAAATTGCTTATTCATGAGTGGACGGAAGCTCCTCGCCTGTATAGCGGTAGTGCCCGGTGATCTTGAATTCAAACAGTCTATCCTCCAACTTCGGTCCACTGCCGATATTGTGAACAATCAGCGGTCGTTTGCCGTCTTCACTGCGCCGGTGAACCACAATACCGATATGCGGCAGATTGTTGTCCAGCAGCCAGGTCACCAGGTCACCGGTTTGGTAATCCGCGAGATTGTGCGACGGCGTTAAGGATTGACCGTTACGGGAGAAAAATACCTGCAGGTTCGGTACCCGCCGATGGTCAATATTCGTATCGGTGTGTTTGAGGCCCCAATTGTCAGGGTAGGACTTGAAGTTCGCTTGCATATCTTCATGCACCTGCTTCTGAAGGTCGATTCCCAGGGCACGATAACTGCGGATAACGACATCCGTGCAGACCCCCGTGTCGTCCGGCACGTCTCCGTTGGGATAAGAGATTGCCCGGTAGCGGCCGTCGTACCGGACCGTGTGAGTGGTGCGCTCCAGAGCCGCCCTGGACAGGGCTTGACCAAAATCCTCACCGCCATAGGAAAGACTCGAGGTTGCCCCGCAAAAGGAAATCATTCCAAAAAGAACAATCGCCAATACTCCTGATCGCTTTTGCTTTGAAATAAGTAAAGTACTTGATGTGACCATTGTATTAAGATCAGGGGGCGGTCAGGACATCCTGTAAGCGTTCCAGAGCCCAATCGATATCCGGTTTCTGAATGATCAAGGGCGGAGCGATACGCAATACATGCTCATGGGTTTCTTTGCATAGGAGACCCTTGGCTTGCAGAGCTTCACAGAACCGTCGGGCCCCGCCTGCAGAAGAATGCAGTTCGATGCCGATCATCAAACCTCTCCCGCGAATTTCTTTGATATGCGGAGAGGCAATTTCCCGCAGGCGATCCATCAGGTAAGCGCCGAGTTCGGCGGAATTTTCAATCAGCTTTTCTTCCACCATCACTTTTAATGCTTCCCGCGCTACCGCACAGGCGAGGGGATTGCCGCCGAAGGTGCTTCCGTGGTCGCCGGGTTTGAAGACCCCAAGTACCTCCTTATTGGACAGCACGGCGGAGATCGGATAAAAACCGCCGGACAGAGCTTTGCCGACGATGGTCAGGTCCGACTCAATTCCTTCATGCTCTTCGGCAAACAGCTTTCCGGTGCGTCCCAGTCCGGTTTGAATTTCATCGAGGATCAGGATGACGTTGTGTTCATCACAAAGACGCCGTGCGTTCTTCAAAAAACCTTTTGGGGGAACGATCACACCGCCTTCGCCCTGGATGGGTTCCACCAGAAAACCGACGGTATTGGGAGAGATGGCCCGCTCCAGGGCTTCAGAATCTCCAAACGGGATGATTTTGAAGCCGGGAGTGAAGGGTGCGTAGCCCTTTCGGTATTGTTCTTCTGTGCTGAAACCCACAATGGTCAGGGTCCGACCGTGAAAATTATTGGCGCAAACGATTATTTCGGCTTTCCCGTCGGGCACCTTTTTAACTTCGTAACCCCATTTGCGTACGGCTTTTATGGCCGATTCCACCGCCTCGGCCCCGCTGTTCATCGGTAATACCGTGTGGGACCGGGTGAGTTCGCATATTTCCTTGTAAAACAGGCCCAGCTGATCGGTCCGGAAGGCCCGTGACACCAGGGTCAGTTGCTTTGCCTGTTTGGTAAGAGCTTTGAGGATGCGCGGGTGACAATGACCCTGGTTGACCGCAGAGTAGGCGGAAAGGCAATCCAGATACTTTTTGCCTTCGACATCCCATACCCAGATACCTTTGCCACGGCTCAAGACCACATCTAAAGGCTTGTAATTGTGGGCGCCGAACTGATCTTCGAGATCGATAAATTCTTTTGTTTTCATATCGCCCTATTGGGGGGATTAGGGTTGAAATCCCGTTAGCCTCCGCTTATTATTAAAGCCTTCAAACGGAAAGCAGATACACTTTAAGTGGTCCTTTATTAAAGGTTTTAGCCTTAAAATACAATCGAATTGATATTTCAAGGGATTATAGTATAATTCGACCATATCTTACCAACCTAATTCGTAGAGATTAAACCATGGCGATTGATGATAAAGAACTTGATGAATTGATGCCCGCCACAGAGCTGAATTGGACGGAAGACGCCAAATCCCGGATGTTGAATGTTCCCTTTTTCGTCCGCAAAAGTGTAGTACGGGGGATCGAACAATACGCCAAGGATAAGAGCATCGAACTGATAGATGATGATGTGGTTTCCCGCGCCCGTCAGGAGCGGGAGGGGGCGGCTATCGCCGACGCGAGGGCCAAAAAACAGACCCAGGAACAAGCTGGAACCAAGGAAGAAAAGAAGGTTCCCCGCCAATTTGTCAATTTTTCATTTTTCAAACTGGATCCGGCCTTCCGCCGTTTGCCTCAGGCTGAAATTGACAAAGGCAAAAAGGAGTTCATGGAAGTCCTGGAGGAGTACGACAACCGGGACGATATGATTCTGCTCAGTTACACCACGATGGGTATTCGCGCCGATGCCGAACTCATGTTCTGGCGCGTGTCTTATAAAATGGAATTGTTCCAGGAAATGACCACCAAAATGTACCGCACCGGCCTGGGTAAGTACCTCATACAAACGTATTCGTATTTTTCCCAGACTAAAAAATCCATGTACATGGATATTTTCAATCCGGAGCATGAAGAAGACCGGACACATATAATCCCCGGTAAAGCCAAATACCTGTTCATTTATCCCTTCACCAAGAAGCGGGAATGGTACCTCCTTACAAAATTCACCCGTCAGGGAATCATGGATGAGCACATCTTTGTCGGCAACAAGTATCCCTCGGTCAAGCTGAATACCACTTATTCGTTCGGAATTGATGATTACGAATTCGTCGTGGCATTTGAGACGGATTATCCGGATGATTTTGTCGATTTGGTTATGGATCTGCGGGAGACCGAAGGAAGTCGATATACGCTTGAGGATACCCCGATTTTCTCATGCACCGCCATGTCACTTGAAGATGCGGTAAACAGTTTGGGAGTTTGATAATACTCGAGTCTTTGATAAGAGCCGTCCTTCGGGACGGCTTTTTTATTTGGGCAGGATTGAAAGTGCCTTCAGGCCAATAATCGTCCGTATTCCCATTGGCCGGCGTAAACCTGTCCGCTGGCCAGGACGTGTACTCCCTCTCCATGGGGCAAATCGTTCTGGAGTTGGCCCATATACCGGTCACCGTTGGCGTAGGTGTAATTCCCCTTACCGTTCATGGCGTCTTCCCGAAATTCACCCGAGTAAGAATCGCCGTTGGCGTAAACCATTTTGCCTTGCCCGTCGGCCTTGCCGTATTTGAATTGTCCTGTGTATTTATCGCCGTTGGCGGAGGTGTAAATGCCCATGCCGTGCGGCATATTATTAAAAATCTGTCCTTCGTATTTGTCACCGTTGGGCCAGGTACGGGTAAAGAATCCGTGCGCTTCTTCGGATTCCTCGGTGGAGGAATGACGGCCTCGTTCCGTTTCCCGGTCCTGAGCGGGGTCTTCAGGTGAAAAGGGACGTTTTGATGATTGGGAAGGTTGCTCGTCAGAAAACCTGGACGGAGAACGGGTTCCGTAAACTTTCTCCAGAAACCGGTAGGCTTCGCCTATTTTCTGGAACTTGGCGTGAGCCTTTTGTTGTGCCTGGGTATCATCCGATGGAAATCGGTCCGGATGCCAGCGCTTGACCTCGGATTTGTAGGCGCGTTTGATTTCCTTCCAGGAAGCGCCCGGCGGCAGTTTGAGAATGTCGAAGTACTGCTTCATGATTCCCTTGTACAATTCAAAGATAAAGGCAATTCTACCTCGATCTTTGAAATGTCAAAGGAAAATATGATCATCCTTTGAGTTGGGTATGATTATTTTTCTTCTGTTGCCGTCGTTTTGACTTTGGCAATAGGGGTGTTGGACATGTGGCTGAGCAGTTGATCCAGCCGGTCACGCAGTTCCTTGCGGTGGACCACCTGGTCGATCAATCCGTGCTCCAGCAGGAATTCGGCGCGTTGGAATCCTTCGGGAAGTTTTTGTCGGATGGTTTGCTCGATTACCCGCGGGCCGGCAAAGCCGATCAGGGCTTTGGGCTCGGCAATGATGATATCTCCCAGAAACGCGAAGCTGGCAGACACTCCGCCCGTAGTCGGGTCGGTTAAGACAGAAATGTAGGGCAATTGATTTTCCGCCAGACGCTGGAGGGCGGCGGAAGTTTTGGCCATTTGCATGAGGGACAGGATGCCCTCCTGCATGCGTGCTCCGCCGGAACAGCTGACAATGATAAGGCCGCGTTGCTGACGGATGGCCCGCTCGATAGCACGGGTGATTTTTTCACCGACGACCGAACCCATACTGCCTCCCAGGAAGAAAAAGTCGAATACACACAATTCCACATCATGATCGCCTATTTTTCCGGCACCACAGACAATGGCATCAGTACTTCCTCCAGCCTTGAGGGATGCTTTGATCCGATCCTTGTATTTCTTTTTATCTTTGAACTTAATCGGATCGGCGGAGGTAAGGTTGTGGTCGTGTTCCTCAAATGAATCCGGATTGACCAGCAGTCGAATTCTATCCATAGCTCCCATGCGAAAGTGATGGTCGCATTTCGGGCATACATGGACGTTGGCGGCCAATTCCCCTTCAAAAATCTGCTCCTTGCATTGCTTGCATTCGATCAGGGATTCTTTCGATGGCTTCGGGATTTTCTTTCCCATGCCGGTTTTTGAAATGATTCTTTCCAACCAGGACATAATCAGACCTTTATATGGAGTGATACAATGAATTCAAATTAAGTAAATTAGCTTTCTTATTGTGAAACAAAAAGCCAGTCAGTTTTACTTGGTCAATGGTTCTTCCGATTTATGGGTGCCGTGATTTCTGAAAAGGGAAATGATCAGATTTGCGGGACCCGCAATGGCGTAGACAAAGCTGAGAATAAATAACGCTTCTCTGGGAATGGTGGCCAAGACATAAATAAAAAGAATAACAAACATGAATCGGGTAAAAGTAACCCGTTTTTTAAATTCAAATTTTTTAAATGCCGGGTATTTTATATTGCTCACCATCAGAAACGCGAGCAGGTAAACTACCCCGACCATGATCATGGGATCGAGTCTGGTTTTGAAAATATCCTCAAACGCAATGACGATGGAAGCGATAACCGCGGCGGCCGCAGGAATAGGCAGGCCAATGAAGCTGTCACCCTTTTTATCTGGTTTGGTGACGTTGAAACGCGCAAGTCTGAGGGCCCCGCAGAGCAGGAAGAGAAAGGCGGCCATCCATCCCAATCGACCGAATGGCTTTAATACCCAGGCATAAGCCAGCAGGGCGGGGGCCATGCCGAAAGAAATGACATCCGCCAGTGAATCGTATTGAACCCCGAACTCACTCGTGGTTTTGGTCAATCGAGCCACCCGGCCATCCAGCGCGTCAAAAATAATCGCCACAACAATGGCTGCGGCGGCCACATAAAACTTTTCGTTCATAACGGAGATAAACGCAAAAAAACCGCAGAACACGTTTCCAGTGGTGAACAGACTGGGAAGAATATAGATTCCTTTTTTGAACGGTACCTTGGGAACTTTTGTCATTGTTTATTTTAAGTAACCGATGATACTGCTTGCTCCGCTGACGTGATCGCCCAGGGAAACTTTAACCTCTGCATTCAATGGCAAGAAAATATCGACTCGGGAGCCGAACCGGATCAAACCGAATCGTTCGCCCTTCTTATAATTATCACCTTCTTTGGCCCAACATACAATACGTCTGGCAATTAATCCTGCAATTTGTTTGACCAGGACCTTTTCACGACCGGTATCGATGATAATGGCATTTTGCTCGTTGTCGAGCGAGGCTTTATGGCTGGCGGCATTTAAGAATTTCCCTTTATTATACTTCACTTGCGCTATACGTCCCGCAACTGGGGTGCGCTGGACATGTACATTAAAGACGTTCAAAAAAATACTGATGCGGCGGTAGGGCTCGTCCAGCAGGGCATCCTGCTCTTCAATGATTTCCACCACTTTCCCGTCCGCTGGAGAAACAATGACCCCTTCTTCATCCGGAATAGACCGCTCGGGATCCCGGAAGAAGTTAAGGACGAACAATAGAAGAAGGCCGGACACCCCCGCCAGCCAGGGCCAGGGTGTGAGGGCCAGGAAAACCGTTAAAATACCAAGAGGGATGATAAACCGGTAACCATCGGAAGCGATGGGTATTCTCATGAGGGGCTCCAGTTTTACTTCAGTTTTTTGCCAATGAAAGGCATCATTTTTCTCAAGCGGTCGCCTACTTCTTCAATCATATGTTCCGAATCCTTCCTCAGCAAGGAATTAAAGACAGGGCGATTAGCCTGGTTTTCGAGGATGAATTCGCGGGCGAAACTGCCTTCCTGGATCTCAGTAAGAATTTTCTTCATTTCTGCGCGGGTTTCTTTGGTGATCAACCGGCGGCCCCGGGTCACGTCGCCATAGGCGGCGGTGGTGCTGATGGAGTACCGCATGTTGCCGATGCCTCCTTCATAAATCAGGTCCACGATCAATTTCAGTTCATGCAGGCATTCGAAATAGGCCAGGTCGGGACTGTAGCCCGCTTCCACCAAGGTATCGAATCCGGCGCGGATCAGTTCGGTTACGCCGCCGCACAGGACTGCCTGTTCGCCGAAAAGATCGGTTTCGGTTTCCTCTTTAAAGCTGGTTTCCAGGACACCGGCACGTGTTCCGCCGATTCCCTTGGCATAGGCGAGGGCGACTTGCTTGGCATTTTTGGTGACATCCTGATGGATTGCCATGAGGCAGGGCACGCCGGCTCCCTGCTCATAGGTGCGGCGGACCAGATGCCCGGGGCCCTTGGGCGCGACCATAAAGACATCAACGCTATCTGGCGGAACCACCTGGCCGAAGTGAATATTGAAACCGTGCCCGAAAACCAGGGCATCGCCTTTTTTCAGATGCGGTTCGATATCGTTCATGTACATCGCACGCTGTTTATCATCCGGAATCAGGATCATGATGATGTCCGCCGCTTTGGATGCTTCCGGAACCGTCATGACTTTCAGTCCATCCTTTTCCGCTCGTTTCCAGAAATCACTTTCCTTTCGCAGGCCGACCACCACCTTGATCCCGCTGTCATGCAGGTTGCGTGCGTGAGCGTGTCCCTGACTGCCATAGCCGATGATGGCGATGGTTTTATTCTTGATGAGTTTAAGGTCCGCGTCTTTGTCGTAATAGATCTTGCCCAAGAGATTTCTCCTTTACTGTCTTTAAATGCGAGTCAATTGATAGATTTCATTCCACGGCTCAGCGCGATGCGTCCGGAGCGAACGACTTCCTTGATGCCCAGTGGGCGCAGGAGTTCCATGATCCCTCTCAGCTTGCCTTCGTCCCCGGTGATTTCGATGGTATAGGTGGAGGGACTGACGTCGACCACCTTGGCCCGGAAAATTTCTACAATACGCAGAATTTCCTCCCGGTTCTTGGCTTCGGCGTTCATTTTGATCAGGATCATTTCCCGGTCGATATAGTTCTCTTCGGTCAGATCGATGACCTTGATAATATCCACCAGTTTGTTGAGCTGTTTGGTGATTTGTTCGATTTTTTTATCATCACCGCGCGTGACTATAGTCATCCGGGAAACGTTGGGATCGTTGGTTTCGGCAACGTTCAGGCTCTCGATGTTGAATCCTCGGCCGCTGAACAGGCCTGAGATTCGGGACAGAACCCCGAATTTGTTAGACACTAATACTGATATGGTGTGTTGCATTGCCCTGTAGAATGTTGAAATTTGGATAATAAATGGACACCAGGTCCGAATGCTGAATCGGGTATAATATCAAAAACCTGAAGTATTTTCTATACCATACCCCTTGATTTATCATGAATAATCGTACTTTGGCTGGCATTCTTGCCCGGATCGGGAAGTCCCTGACGGATAGAACGCCCCCCGCTATGGTCAAAATAGGGCAAAAGGCCGATTCCTTCCGGATTCTGGTGGGGTGCCTGATCAG
>JAOUPX010000093.1 GCA_029879645.1 Nitrospinota bacterium | reverse complement strand
GCGGTAATTTTGGCCATGCATGATAATGGCCGGGGGATACATCCATCAAACCGGGACAAAGTTTTTACTCCCTTCTTCACCACCAACCGGGAAAAAGGGGGAACCGGCCTGGGGCTCCGCATCGTACAAACGTTAATCGAATCCCATTCCGGAAAAATTGATCTGGGCGACCCTCCCCACGGGACCCTGTTCACCCTGCGGTTGCCATTGGCTTAGCAAACCGTCGATCCAAAGCGATCAGAACACTTGATCCCGTAGTAATTCCTCAGGAAATTAATCAAGGCATACAGATTTCCAATCTTTTCTTTCCGAGGGATAGCATCCCAAATGGGAAACGAAGCGCTGAACATTTTTCTCAAAAAGGGATGTAAACCTCTGCAACAACAGCCAACCATCAAATCAATACCATCAATGATCATTTAAATAAAAACAGCGACCACCTTTTCAATAGGGGTCGCCGGGAATTTGCTATATCTAAAGATTTATTTTGGTGTGCCGTGGAGGGATCGAACCTACAACCTATTGACTTAGAGCTAGAACCCCCTTAACAACAGAGACTTACTATAAAACTCAACAACCATAGATTCGGTCGATTAAGTCTCCTCCCATATTGCTCATTAATGTTGAAAACTGCCATTTTTTACTGAGGAGTGGCCCTAAATTGGCCCACTGATTGTTTGCCCTCTGCTTTGAAAAGGTTGCCGAATACTAATATACACACTCTTGCCAGCTTTCGAGGGGGACAAGTAACTGATTAAGAATCAAAATGCTCTGGTCGAAGTACACTAGCATCTATTACAAAAAGACTTCCTGAGTGACGTTCCAAAAATGGTTTGAGTCCAGATAAAATAGGATCAAGCTTTTCTTCAGGAACAACGGTCAAAATCATTTGTAGGCTACTCGTGTCGTTAAACATCATATGCCCTTCGTGGAATCCGCTATGCCCTTTTCCCGATAGGTTGTTGAAAATTGTATATCCGCTCGCTTTAATCTGGTCAAGAACGTCTGTCACAAAATGAAGATGTTCTCCCTCAATGATGATTTTAACTTCTTTCATTAGATGAAGTTTTAAAGCGCTCATGATATTTTTCTACTCCTAAACAAAATTTTTTATTTAATAGGTTGCCAATCGTTAGGCGATTGAAACAAAAAGAATTCCTTGTTTTCGGGATCTAAAGCAACAATATGGAGCCACTGATTTCTGGTTAATCGTTGCAAGATAGTATGCCTCGAAATGATACCGGCAATCATTTTTAACGGAGCTTCAATTATAACAAATAATCGCATCGGTTCGTGGTAGGGTTTCTCACCATCAAATACCGTTTGGATAGGCAGCCCGACACAAAGATCGCTTTGGGTGCCAAACATGACGCCAACACGACCAACCACATTATGATACGCCTTGCTTCCCGCGCCATAAACCTTAGAGTCAACGGTGGAAAAATAATGCTCCATATTAATCCACTGTCCCACGATCATTGGAGCGGTCATGATAATTTCCAAATATTTTCCTTCTGGATCCCTTGAATAATCATAGGAATGCAAAAAGGTCCGGCTTTCTAAATTTACCCCCTGAGTCAACAGCCGGCGCCCCGCGATAAAGGCGGTATGCCGAGAAAGCCCCCATTCCGGTCGAACCTGTGACCAATCTATACTTCGGATCTTGGTTCGCTTTAAAAAACCGAAATCTCCACTAATGTCAGACTCGTCGGGCATTCGGGGTAATCGCTCCCTGCTATTTTTTTCGCCGGCTTCCTGAAGATGGCGCTGAAGCCTGATTAAATCTTTTCGGTGAGTGGCGGGGACATCTTCCAAATCATAAAGCTCCACTTCGTCAGTTGTCGTGTCGTGTTGCCCGGGAAGAAAATGCGTATCAATAGGAATCTCCAGGCCTTTCTTAGCTAGCCGTTGCCGAACCTCGGGCTTGTTAGCCATGACAGCAAGGGCTCGCGCGTTTGATATCCCATGGTTACCGCCGCACGCGCCGCAATCCAAGGCAGATTCGTAGGGGTTGTTATCTGAAGTACTGCCATGTGCGCAAAGCAAGATGAGCCGGGCAAATGTTTTGAACCCTAAAACCCTTAAAGCCGTTTCCACGTAACGAACCTGCTCACTAACGGTAAATCCCGCCTGAGTTATACGTTGCATTTTATAATCAACGTCTCGTTCGTTAACATGAAACTCTCGTCTGAGTACATGAACAAATTGTTCAAGATCGGGTTTGGTCCACTGTAACAATTGGTTCAACTCTTGGTTTTCAGAGCTGTCGGCCTGAATTTGATTCATTGCTAGTTTCCGCAAACGCTCTACTTGTTCGTGAGAAACAGCGGAGCCCAGCGGACCATATCGCTCAATCAAGAGTCTGTAAATAGTTGCCCGGTGTTTAGAGGCAACCATTTCGTGAGCCTCCTCCCGTTCAATTTTATCCACGGTCAACGTTGTCCCAAGGGGAATAGCCAAATGTTCATTCATCCATGAAACGGCATTATGAAACCATTTCGGGCGTAATGTTTGCCCGAAAAGCCTGAGCCCAAAGAACCAACCAATGGCTTCCACCATGACGTACGGGGTAATAACGTTTTCTTTCAAATCGTGCAACAATGTGTGACCTGTTTTGGCAAGTTGCTGTCCTTCTAAAAACTCTAGCGCAGCCTTGGCCTGGTAAGCGCGGGGAACTTCTTTCACGATGTGTTTCGGTTTCAGAAGAACCGGACATTGGTCAGTCTGGTGCTCACTAGAAAATTCCTGGTAACAAATTGGGACTCCAAAAAATCCGGCGAATCCGAACGTTTCATTTCCACCGACTTCTTCAAGGTGTCTTCTAAAACCTTCCGACCTGACATCAATGCAAAAAATCGATTGAGAAAGAGGACGCGATTCTGGCGGTTTTTCCTCTGAAACGTCGATCTTTCTCAATTTCTCAATATTAGGCGAAAATTTTTTCACAAACTCTTTAATAAAACTCGACTCCAAAGCCTTGAGCCAGACAGGTCCATGATTTGATTCAGGAAACTCCTCAACCCAATCAAGCAAAGCTCCTAAGGGTTCGGGACCACTTTTCAAAATATCCTGTAGAGTAACGTCTAAAGATTTGGCAAGATGCAATACTATCAATACCTGAACGTCAATTTCTTGTTGTTTCCGAATTTGTTCCCATTTTGAAATCAAACCAGAATCACATTGATTAAGGTTTCCTATTTGCAAAGGCTCCTGTATAAACATGGACATATCCATGCTATCTTCTATTTCTTCTGGCAAACCTCTAGTTTGATAATCTTTGTAAAGGCCATATCCAACGGAAAAATTATTCAGATAAGCTTGTATCGATGTGTAGGTTCCAGGAATGCCTAACTTAGCTCGACAGGCCAAACCCACCAGTTCTCTTTCATAAAAAATCCGGACGGCCATGTACTTGATAAGGTCAATTGGATAGGCGCTTTGCCACTCATAGTCCAATTGTTCCGAACGCCATTTGAGGAATCCCGTCCATCCAGCCAATTGTGAAAAATGTAGAGTGAAATAGTCGACCCACAAATTTTTCGGAATGGACAACATAGCCATGCTTTCCAAAATCGCGTCTTCCGGTCGATCAGGTAAATTATTTATTTTATTTTTCCAATCGGAAACACCCAATAAAGAACTGAAGGCTTCATTTTGGGCTAATTCTTTCCAGCTTCCATAAAAGGTTTTTTCCCGCAATGGCATATCCCAAGGGCCATGTCCTTCGTCGAGAAATGCACTGACCCATTTAATCACTTCGCTATTGATTTGATGCTGCACATTAGATCCAAGCGTCTTGTCGCACCATTCCCCAAGCGTGTACTTTGTCGCCAGCTCCTCCTGCTCGCGACTTGCATAATCCTTCAAGGACTTTTTATGATCTTTATTTTTTGGTAATTCCTGAATTTTCTCAATAAGATCTTTTATTTCCGGCTGATTGTGCGAAGATTGCAAAACCGCCGAAGCCACGTCAGTTGCTATTTTTCCGGTACCATTAACCAAAATGACCTTCAAAAATTCCAAATGAGAAATTCTTTTATCACCTATTCCAATTGCGGCATTGCTTGATACATCCTTGAAGGCTTCATCGAGAGCCTCATCGGTTATTCGGCCTTTTTTAAAATAATCCCGGTAGTCTTCATTTGGCAGAAAACCGCGCCCACCCAAAAACCGCTCGGCTTCCTTAATAGCTTTTTCAAAGTGATAATGTTCAAAGCCGTGAAGTGGATTATGATGAATAAACATTTTCATCGGCCAGAAATGAGAAATAAGTTCGCCCGCGAGCTTTACGAACGAACGCATTTCTATCCGCTGGGATTCTGTTGGCGTCTTAGTTTCTTTATCGTCCAGAGTTAGCATGGTTTTGGCCAACTGGCCTCCAAAATTATTAGTCAACTGGTGAACTAGTAAAGCAATCCGCTATAACCTGCGCCCAATAGCAATACCGTTACCGCAACAATTTCCGTTATCCGCAAATCAGTATATGGCACATCCGTGCGTGCCGTTCCAAAAGCGGTTTGGTGAAGCATTTGCAAGAAAAACCAACCTCCTGCCAACCAAACCGCAATAAACATTAAAAAAATAATTGTGAGTTGAACATCCAAAGCGTCGCCCGTGGGCATAAGTATCAAACCTGAAAACATGGGGAATGCTGGGAGAAACAGCGCTAGACTCACAAGAAGAACCATCATGGTTCCAAACCGAGGCATTGGAGCAGAAAGCCCCGGAAGCTTTCCAATGGTTGTCCATCCATACCGTTGTCGAACAAAAGAAAATACGAGACAGATTCCGCCCAACACAAATGCTATGGCTAACCCAAACGCAATTCCCCAACTGGGAAAATTCGGAAAAATATTAAGTAAGCCCCAGACAAGTGATACGTGAGCCACAGTCGCAGCGGCAACAAACAAATTGCTTTGCTTTTGCCCAAGAGCCGCTAAAGAGGAATAAAACGCACTTGCCAAGGATAACAAACTTATCACGAAAAGCGTTTCGGTCGAAAGTGATGGATAAATCATGTTTAATTCCGCAAGCCCAATGGCCAACCAAACGACAATCCAAAAACTTGAGAGAGCTCCTTTTACACCTTCAATCATTCCGACAAATGGAAGATGAAAAGGAACCAGCGGGAGGAATGTTACGGCCAGAAACAAGCCGGCAAGCATTTGCAAGCTATCACCGCCTAGGGCAGAACTCAAAGATAGAATGATAGCAACAATAAAATGTATTATGATAAGAGTTGTCCGAAAGGAACGATTCTTTTCGCGAGCAAGAGAAAATGCAGCATAACCAAGTAGGCCACATAGAAACAGCCTGCTCACAAGCCCATGGCATAGCAACGTGCCCAGGGTAAACCCTAAAGTTATCATGCTTGAAGGGCAGCTTCCCGAATCCTGCTGCGATTCTTCCTGACAAAACAGGGCGCAAAAACCTGATAGAAGAACTGCAAAAGATAAAAATTGAGTCGATGGATCTGCTTCAACGATTACAACCAAGATTATTCCCAAAACCCCAATCGTCGCCAAACCTATATATTTAAGGTTGGAAAACGAGATTTTTACAACCCTCAATAAAATCCCCAAAACAAGCGGAAAAAGGGCAAGAATTATAGTAACCGTATGTTGATTATCAATCATCATTATTACCAATCGCGTTTAAAAACGGTGCGCCACCTTTTCAGCCAGTCGCAATATACTATTGCTCCATCGAACATAAAACCGGTCCACATAGAAACGATTGATTAGAAGAATGTACATTTGCTTTCGAACCGAAACAATCCAATCTGAAATAAATATTTTTTGACCTTTGGCATTGGTATAGACAACAAACCACCCAAATAGAATAAATGCAGTGGCTATCAATATGATCACATCGAATACTCGTGGATTAAAGGCCGCAGCCACAAAAAAACTGTGAGATACACCCGGCTCCGGGTAAAGGAAATGCGTAAATTCTTCTCCGGCCCATAGATAAATAAATACGATGAAAAATAAAGCTCCGATCATTGTGCATGCGACCTTCCAAGAATCCACAGCCTGAAGGCGATACAAACTAAACATGACCTGGGAAACGGTGACCCAACTGAAAAAGAGAAATATTACCGCCCCATGCGCGTTTAGCAGATGTATATCCAGCATATCGTGGGCGACCATAAGTATAAAAAGCGGCATCATCAACGTAACCACCAGACCCGTAACCCAGGTTAATTGGTTGGATGATTTCTTTTCTTCGACTTCATGACTCGAAGAATACGGAAGCTTTGGTTCTTCCCGCGATGCATGAATTCCTGATCCCGCCCCTAAAAACAATGTCGCTTTAAAGAGGCCGTGAGCGATTAAATGAAAGATTGCCAGCGCAAAAGCACCAAGCCCACATTCCATAATCATGTATCCCATTTGCCCCATCGTGGAGAACCCCAGGGTTTTTTTAATATCATTTTGCACGAGCATCATGGAGGCTCCGAGAAGAACCGTCAACACACCGATCAAAAAAACAATATGAAGTGTATCAGGCGAAAGCGCATAGAAAGGAGCCAGGCGATTCAATAAAAACCCACCCGCATTAATAATGCCTGCATGCATCAGCGCTGACACAGGAGTGGGAGAATCCATGGTATCGGGTAACCACACATGCAATGGAAACTGAGAGGATTTGGCCATTGCGCCAACAAAAATAAATATCGCGATTGCAGTAACAGCACTCATATCAATCATTCCAGAAAACAACGAGATCACTCTAGGCTTTTCAGCCGCCATCTTAAAAAGTTCGTTAAATTCCAGAGTGCCAAAATATTTGTAGGCTAGAAAGATTCCCAGCAGAAAACTCACATCTCCTACACGATGAACAAAAAAGGTTTTAAATGCGTTGCGGCAAGCGTCGGGGTGGGAATAATTAAAGTTAAGAATAAGGTATAGAGCCAAACTTAATAACTGCCAAAATACAAACAACATAAACAAGTTTGGACTGGAAACGAGTGAAAGAATTACAAACGTCATAAAGCTCAATAGCCCAAAAAATCGAGCGTAGCCAGGGTCACCTTCTAAATACCGGACTGAGTAAACATGAATGACGACGCTGACACTCGTGATCAACAACATCATAATGGCCGTGAGCCGGTCGACCAACATGCCAACCTTTAATATGGCAGAGTCCTCAGAGTTCAATGTCCAGAAAACGAATTGGACCGTTCCCTCGTTGCTTACGTAATAGAGAGTCCAAGCGGAAAGAAGGCAAGAAATCGAAGTCGCAATAACTCCCACCTTAGCCACATGAGCCAAGATGCGGCTACCAAATACCCATATGAAAATCCCAGCAAGGAGAGGAAAGAGAAGTATAAGAATCGGGATGGTCATAAAATACACATTACCAATACTTGGTTTATTATTTGAATTCCCCAAATATCCTTAAAAATTCAATCATTTTAACTAAAGCATTCTATTTATTTTTGGCTTTGAACGCTTCAATTGCGAATTAAACCAATAAATCCAGCATATTTTTTGCATCTTAGCTCAAAAATGTTACTTTGTAAAAAACGATTTATAGCTAATATTACATCAATTTTCTTAAATTAGGAAGCATAAAAAATCGAACTATTTCATTGGTTTTATAAACTGACCTTCCCCTACAATTTTTACTACATTTTCACATCGAGCTCCTCAATCAACCTGCTTACGGCGTTTGAACAAATAAAAAAGGCCCGGGAAGTCTCCCAGGCCTTTGCATTTATTGGTGGGCCGTGAAGGAATCGAACCTTCAACCTACTGATTAAGAGTCAGTTGCTCTGCCAGTTGAGCTAACGGCCCACCTTTATTTTTTCAATATATATGGAAGGTAAATTAGCATGCCCCCCAGAGAGAGTCAATACGGCCCTCTCCTCTTAATCGGATCGGCCCCTCTTAGCCGAAGATAAATCGTAATACTTTCATCTGTCCCTGGGCGATCAGATTACACAATCCGCCCAGTATCAGCGAGGTAAATAAAAAAAGGAATGCCTTGCTTCGGTCAATGCGTATCTGAACAATATCCGTCAGCAAGCCCAGCCCCATCAGCCCGAAAAAGAGAACGCGCTCGATTTTCCACAAGATATCCTCACCCTTCAGGGGTTCCCCCTCCCGCGAACCGGGAAAAAGGTATTCATTATATAAGCAAATGGCATACAGCCCCACAAGAAAGAATACCCATATCTTTTTCAATAAGATAAGGGTGGCTTCCACCTGGGGTTCTTTGGGGGAACTATTGTCCATAGCGCAGTTAAGGCAGACTGGGTTATTTTTTAAATCTTCCTCTTTACTGTGGCATCCAATTTGTTATAACTTACAGGAATTCATAGGGAAAACTAAGGATGACAATAAGGGTTCTCTGGATCCGGCTGGATTTCTGGCTCTTATTTTGGTTTTTCCGCCCGACGACCATGAGTAATGCCCTAACCCAAGCATCTATTTAAGATTCTACACTATTTTTCCGTGTTCACATTTAGAAGAAAGGACCAAGAATCATGGCTATCAGATTAGGAGACGAGGCACCCAATTTTACCGCCGACACCACCGAAGGAACCATCGATTTCCATAAATGGCTGGGAGATGGATGGGGTGTTTTGTTCTCCCATCCCAAAGACTACACCCCGGTTTGCACCACGGAACTGGGCCGCGTGGCCAACCTGAAACCGGAGTTTGAAAAAAGGAAGGTGAAAGTTATCGCCCTCAGCGTCGACTCTGTCGAGGACCACAAAGGCTGGATCAACGACATTAATGAAACCCAGCATTGCACGGTCAATTATCCGATCATCGCAGATCCCGATAAAAAGGTGGCTCAGCTGTACGACATGATTCATCCCAACGCGTTGGACAACCTGACGGTTCGGTCAGTATTCGTCATCGGTCCGGATAAAAAGGTGAAGCTTACCCTGACCTACCCTGCTTCCACGGGCAGAAACTTTGATGAGCTGTTGCGTGTGATCGACTCCCTGCAATTAACAGCCAATTACCAAGTGGCTACTCCGGTGGACTGGAAGCATGGGGACGACTGTGTGGTGGTTCCTGCTATAAAGACAGAAGATATTCCTGCAAAGTTTCCCAAGGGCCACAAAGTGATCAAACCCTATCTGCGGACCACGCCGCAACCAAATCTTTAAAAGGTCTTACCATTTGGAGGGCGCACCGCGCCCTCCCGCTTTTCCCCGTAACATTACTTCAGAAATTTTCTCCGGATGACGTTTTGGACCGGGGTCTCGAAATAATTGTAACTGGCCAGAGAGAGAATGACCAAAACCAAAAAGAACATCAGGAAAGTTGCCGGAAGGGAATAAAGCAGAAGATCATTGCCAAACAACAACACGAAAGCCATTTGCAAGGGGAAATGCAATAGGTAAGACGAATAACTCAAATTGCCGATAAACGATACTCTGGGCCCAATCGTATTGGGTCGTGTGTCGGCAAGGGCGAAAGTAAATATTATGACTGGAAACAGAACCCCGGTAACCACCATTTTTCTTAATATGTAGGCGGTTAATCCCGGTCCATGCTTCAGTTGATCCCAGGGTAAAGAATCTCCAAAATACTTGTTTAGAAAAGTGAAAAAGTAATTGGAATGGATTTCCGCCACTACCAATACAACTAAAACCGGAAGAATAAAAAGGCTCGTCTTAAACAAGAATTTCCATTCCCCTTTCTCCACTGTCCACCGGTACCCATAAAAAACAAGGCCTCCTACGAAAAAGGACCACAGCCCCGCCCCATGAAAAGACATCAAAGGGGGTAAGGACAGACCTGCACCCACCAGCGCAATTAAAATCATGTATTTCGCTTTCATCGCGCCGAAAAAGCATAAACAGAAGAAAAGGACATACAATTGCATTTCTATTGAAATCGACCAGGTAGGGCCGTTGAAGGAAGGACCTCTCTCGAAACCCGACATATTGGCAAAAATAGAATTCAAAAAGAAGTGATAGAAATCATTCAATGGATAAATAAAATAACTCGAGTACTGCTGTAAATAGAAATATTGCAGGATACCCACAACAACCAGCGTTAACAAATGAAGGGGATATAAGCGTGAAAGGCGGAGAATAAAAAATTCCCGGGCTGTTATTTCCTTGCGTGCGATGCTTTGACTGTATTTCCAGAAAAAAACAAACCCCGACAGAGTAAAGAAAAAATCAACACCGAACGCTCCATAATCATAAAAAACAAAAAGCTCCCGATAAAAAGGAGTCCACGAACGAGGCGCCATATTCTCTCTGCCCATAACGCCAATCCAGAAGTGGTTCCAATGAAAGCAAACCACCGTCAGGGCCGCCAAACCTCTTAATACGTCAAGGAAATGAAATCGTTTGGGAAGGGAAAACATTCGAACGAGACGCCTCCGGAACGGGGGTAGGAATTTTTCATCAAGGATCGTTCTTTATTTCATTGTAGGGGATCATTCCGCCGTTTTCTAACTATTTAATTATGGCCCAATCTGGAATCGAATCTCCCCAACTTCCATTTTCCTCCTCCTCATGCTATTCTGATTTTGATATCCTTCTCTTTCATCATCCAAGATTGTTCCGTCATGAATCCTCACTCCCAGCCTACCGAAATATCATCTTTAATCCGCCTGCTGGACGACCGTGATCCGTATGTGACCGATCAGGTAGGTAACCGGTTGGTGGAATGGGGTAGTGAGGCAGTGCCTTTTCTTGAAATAGCCAGCCGCAGTGAAAACCAGACGCTTAAAACCCGCGCTCTCAAAATCCTGGAACGGATTGCACCCCAGCAGTTGGCAGAAGCCTTCCGCAACCTGGCGCGGGCACCGGCGGGAGAGGATGTCGATCTGGAACAAGGCGTGATTCTGCTCATGCAATTCGGCCACCCTTCTGCCGAACCCGATACTGTGAGGCGCCAATTGGATCAACTGGCGGAAGGTCTGGCTAAAAAGTTAACCCCTGAAACACCACCGGAAGAAGCACTCGCTCAACTGACAGGTTACCTTTTTAGCCAACAGGGATTTCGAGGCAACCAGGACAACTATGCCGATCCGGATAACAGCTATTTCGACACCGTATTAAAAAATAAAACCGGCCTGCCTATCAGCCTTTCCACATTGTGCATTTTGATCGGACAACGACTACAACTTCCCATCGTCGGTGTTGGCCTGCCCTACCACTTTATAGCTCAGTATCACTCGTCCGCGGGATCCATCCTGTTCGACCCTTTTCATCGAGGCAGAATTCTAACTCCGGAGCAATGTTCGGAAATGGTTCGCGGATTCGGAGTCAAATTTGAACCGCACTTTCTGTCTCCGGTCAGCCATAGGGAAATTCTGACTCGAATGATACAGAATCTCGTCATTGCCTACCAAAAATTGGATGAGAAAGAAAAAGTGGTATCTCTCAAAAATTATTCAAAAATTCTGATGAGATAAAGTGGAAGCGGGAGGCAATCAGGTTTTCTCAGAAAACTTAAAGTTCTTTTCCGGGTGAAGCTTTTTCCTTCAACTGGTTGGTTGCGATAATTTCCCGCAGGCGCTCCAGAATGAAATCTGCCAGGTCGGCCACTGTACGAATGACCTTGGGTTTGCTGAAAATTTTCTTCGCTTCAGCGGCGAACTCATTTTTCACCACCGAACTGACCAACTCATTAATATCACGCACATTTTCAGCATTTCCCTCCTTGGACCCCATGAACAGCTCTCGTAAACCCTGACTGGAGGAAACGGCAAACGGTGTTTTCGGATTTCCCGAAACATCTGTCACGGGTTGACTGGCTGACGTCGCCTGGGGAACCGCAGACTCTGATTTACTCACAGGTGTTGCCACGCTGGCGTTGCCCCCTGCCCGAGCGTTTTGCAAGGCCGGACTGGCGGCGGTTACCGGCGTTCCCGATTCGGGAGCCGGACGTGTCACGGGTTGACTGGCTGACGTCGCCTGGGGAACCGCAGACTCTGATTTACTCACAGGTGTTGCCACGCTGGCGTTGCCCCCTGCCCGAGCGTTTTGCAAGGCCGGACTGGCCGCGGCTACCGGCGTTCCCGATTCGGGAGCCGGACGTGTCACGGGTTGACTGGCTGACGTCGCCTGGGGAACCGCAGACTCTGATTTACTCACAGGTGTTTCCACGCTGGCATTGCCCCCTGCCCGAGCGTTTTGCAAGGCC
>JAOUPX010000016.1 GCA_029879645.1 Nitrospinota bacterium | reverse complement strand
TCGAATTTCAGATTTTCAATAAACAAAATTTCGTACTACTGGAAAGCCTGAAGGGAAAGCGGAGGCCACTAAAGATTGTGCAGACCCGGCCCGCAGAGTTTGACATTTATCAGAGCGATCGACACAAAGTATCGGTTAATTTTTTGAGTCCCGATCTTCCACCCCGACCCAAATCAGTGGAACCTCTTGAAAAACCGTATATGGGGGTTACCTATTTAGGTGTGGGGTCGGGATTTTCGCATAATAGGCGAAACAGTTGTCTGATTGTCTGGTCTGAGGGCAAGGGGATTATGGTGGATGCCTTCAACGATAATATCGAATCCTCATTACGGTTCGGAATTACGGAGCGAGATGTTGCTTATATAATTCTCTCGCATGTTCACTCGGATCATGATTCCGGTTTAATAGAAATGATTTTGTCCGGTCAGCGGATCAAACTGATTACCACCCGAATTATTTTTGAGAGTTTTTTGCGAAAGGTGCAGGCCATCAGTCGGTTTCCCACTGGAATTATTGAAGAGTTTGTGGATTTAGTGGAGGTAGAGCCTGGCAGGAAACTCAAATTACCCGATTTTAAAAATACCTATTTGGAAGTGGATTATTCCCTGCATTCGATTCCTGCAATTCGGTTCAAGATTACTTACCGGATGTCCGGGGGAAGAACAAAGACTATCAGTCATTCAGGCGACACTAAATATGACGAAGACTTGACCTTCCGCTGGTGGGAAATGGGAGTTTTTTCCAGCAAGCGTCGAGACAGCATTTTAGGATTTATCTGGGATGCTGACCTGATTATCCAGGAAGTCGGAGGGGGTAACCTGCATACCGAGTTGGGGTCGCTCACCCATCTGGAACCGTCACTGGCCAAAAAGGTGATGCTCGTTCACCAGCATAAAGACCCTTTCGATCACCCATATTTCCGTTTTGCAGTTGAAGGCCAAACCGAAACGCTGATCAAGGCAAAAAAATCTAAAGGCAAAACGAAAATGGATTTGATCAAAGGTACGGTGATGTTTAAACATGTGAAGCCCGCCCAACTGAAAACCATTGTGCGCAATTCCAGGGTTCTTAAAGTGAAGTCCGGCGACACGGTATTTTCGAAAAATGATATAGGGGATGCGTTTTATGTGGTTTTAAGCGGGTTTGCTGAAATCTGGGTAAACAGTAATCAATCAGTCATATACGATAAAGGAATGTTTTTTGGAGAGCTGGCTATCGCGACGCCCAATCCGAGGCGACGTGCCACCGTTAAGGCGCTGTCGGATTTGAGGCTTCTGGAAATACCCAAAAACATGTACATCCAATCCAGCCTACCTCAGATAATTGATGAGTTTTACCATTTAGGCAATTATTTCAATGACATAATACGGCCCGGACTGATCGCCTCTTTAGGATTTGGCGATTTGCGCCACTGGAATAAACAGGATTTTATTTTCACCCCTGACATAAAGGAAGATCAGGTATTTATTCTTGTCTCAGGTGAGGTGAAAATTTGTTCGCCTGACACAAAAAACGTTGCTTTTCTGTCAAGTGGCGATATCATGGGGCAAATTCCAGATTGGAAGCATGTCCCATTGACGGTTAGGGCGGTCGCTCATAGCGATCAGGTGTTGGCGGTAGGTATAAACACCCGAGAGTTGGATCAACTTTTCCGGCTTTACCCATCTTTTTACGGTACCTTTTTCCGTAAGATGAAACGGCTTGAGTCTGTCCTTTGCCCATCTGCCGGGAAATAATCCAATCGCAGCCACCTTGTACCTGTCCCTGGCTAAAGATTTAGTTTAACTCCAGTTCTTTAAATTGGTATTATTGCGGTTTGCGAAGACCGAGGGTAATGTGAACCCCGTCACAACAGGGGAAAAGCATGAAATCGTACAAAGCTGATCAAATCAGGAACGTCTCATTTGCCGGACATGCCGGGGCTGGGAAAACTTCCCTGGTAGAAGGCCTGTTGTACTTGTCCGGAGTTTCCGACCGCTTGGGCAGGGTGGGTGACAGTTCTTCAATTATGGATTACGACCCGGACGAAGTCCGGCGGGGCCACTCCGTTAATGCCTCCTTTGCCGTCAGTGAATGGCAGAAACACAAACTGAACATTCTGGATACACCCGGTAACGGTAACTTTATCGCCGATACTCCCGGATGCATCCGGGTTTCGGATGGAGTGGTGGTCGTTATCGCGGCAGACTCTGGGATTCAGTTTTATACGGAAAAGGTCTGGCAATGGGCCAGTGAAAATTCCCTGAGGCGCATTGTTTATATCAATAAAATGGACAGCGAGCAGGCTTCCACTCAATCCATCCTCGAATCCCTGAAAAAGAAATTTAAAGCACAGCCGTTTCTGATGCATGTCCCCGTTGGCCAGGGCGAGAAGTTTTCCGGAATTGTGGATCTCATTGAAAACAAGTATTACGCCTATGAGAAAGACGGCAAAGGTTCCGGAACCATTTCGGATATTCCCGATGAAGTAAAAGACGAGGTGGAAAGCCGACGCGCCGAATTGGTGGAGGCGATTGCCGAAGCGGACGACGAATTGATCGAATCCTACCTGGAAAAGGGCGAGTTGAGCGATGAGGAGTTCAGCGCCGGACTGAAGAAAGGTATTGAAAGTGGTCTGCTGACTCCGGTTGTTCTGGGTTCTGCGCTTCACAACATCGGCACTGATCGTTTGGGCAAAGCTATTATTGAGTTTATACCTTCTCCCCAGGATGGACCCGCACCAATGGCGAAATCCTTGAGTGGGGAGGGTGCGGTGGAAGTGAAGTGCGATGACAATGGAATGTTTTCCAGTTTGGTCTTTAAGACTTTTGCGGATGCTTATGCTGGCAAACTAACTTTATTCCGTGTTTACTCAGGCGCTGTCAAGCCGGATATGTCGGTTTACAATGCCAACCATGAAACAGATGAACGCGTGGGGCAATTATTCGCCTTGCAGGGAAAAAAGCAGGTGCCGCTGAATGAAGTGGTAGCCGGGGATATGGGTACGGTAGCGAAGCTCAAAGTCACCACCACGGGTGACACCCTTACAGTAAAAGGCAAAGGCGTTCAGTTCGATCCGATTGTTTTTCCCAATCCGGTTCTGGCACGGGCCATGGTTCCCAAATCGAGAGCCGATGAAGAAAAAATCAGCAATTCCCTGGCCCGTCTCGCTGAAGAAGATCCTACTCTTAAAATTGAACGTGATGCTCAAACCCACGAATTGTTGGTTTCCGGTATGGGGGCGGAACATCTGGATGTCATCATTGAGCGCCTGAAGCGGCGGTTTGGAGTGGAGGTTGACGTAAAACCACCCAAGGTGCCCTATCGCGAAACGATACGAGGTAAAACCAAAGTCCAGGGTAAGCATAAAAAACAATCCGGGGGCCGCGGACAATTTGGGGATACTTGGCTGGAAATTTCACCCCTTCCACGGGGCGGAGGCTTTGAGTTTGAAAACCGAATTGTAGGTGGAGCTATTCCGAAGACTTACATTCCTGCGGTGGAAAAGGGTGTACAGGAAGCCATGGGACATGGGGTATTGGCAAATTACCCCATAGTGGATGTGAAGGTGGCTTTGTACGATGGATCGTATCATGACGTGGATTCCTCGGAAATGGCTTTTAAAATTGCCGGATCGGTTGGATTTAAAAAAGGCGTGCTGGATTGCAAACCGATTCTTCTGGAACCCATCATGACCATGGAAGTGATTGTCCCCAGTGAGTTTGTCGGGGATGTGATCGGCGATCTGAATTCCAAGCGCGGGAAAATTCTGGGAGTCGACGCAAGCGATGACAATCAGAATGTACGCGCACATGTACCGATGGCATCCATTTTGAATTACGCTCCTGAACTTCGTGCTTTAACCAGCGGCCGGGGAATTTTTGTTATGGAGTTTGACCATTATGATGCTGTTCCGGAACATCTGACTGGTAAAATCATAGAAGAAGCAAAAAAAGACGGGAAAGAAGAGGAATAACTTTTTCAATCGAGGTGCTTATGACACAAGGATCAGAATTAGGTACCATCGTCAAATCGGATATTGTCGACCGGGTTTATGAACGCGTTGGTTTTACTCGGCAAGAAGCCGCGGCGGCGGTGGATGTTGTACTGGACGAAATCAAGGCCGTACTCAGCAAGGGAGAAAGTGTCCGTATTGTGGGATTTGCCAGTTTCAATTTGAGGGATAAAAGAGCAAGGAATGCCCGGAATCCCAGAACCGGTGAGCCCATCATCATCAAACCCAGGCGGGTCCTCACGTTTAAACCCAGCAGGCATTTGCTTGACTCAACTAACAGTATAGATCATGAAACCAATCATTCCGGATAAGCTGTTTTTTAAAATTGGCGAGGTGGCGGAAATCGTAGGTGTCGAACAGCATGTTCTCCGTTATTGGGAGGATGAGTTTGATATCCTCAAGCCCAATAAAAACAGGTCTGGCCAGCGGTTGTATCAGAAAAAAGATATCGAGCAGGTGTTGGAAATCAAACAACTGCTATACGCTGACAAATTTACCATCGCAGGCGCCAAAAATAAATTGAAACACAAACGGTCCAATCATGAAGGCGTTCAGTTGGACTTCGGCTTTGACCGTGAAGCGCTGGCGGACTGGAAAAAAAAGGCCACTCAAGATTTGCAATCCATTTTGAATATTCTTGACAAAAACTCCAAGTAGTTTTGCGCATACATTAATTTTCCGGTTTACTTCAGTTGCGGCTCCGCAATTTCGTCTTTTTGTTTATGAGCCGCAAAAACTAGTGATTCCCGAAATTCACAAAAGATCCTTCCTTCGAATCAAATTCCTCTGAAAGACTCCAGGAATCTCAATTCAAAGTTTTGAGAATTATAAAAACCCCATGGATTTTCAAGGATATTCCCGGTCCCATTTATCTTTATACACCTCTGGGTAAATAAAATTCTTTTTATTTTGTCTGTTATTCACACCCTGGATTTGCTAGTTTGGAAGAGATGGATATCACTGGCATGGATAAGGAGTTGTTATGAAAAGTAATGGCGTTGCCGTGTTATTTGCTTTACTGATGGTGGAGTTTTTTTTGCCTTTGCAGTGGGTCCATGCCAGTCATATGGGCGCACCGGGGGAGGATGGTCATAGAAAGGATCGCCCTCTATTCGTTTATCCTGGAAATTACCGTGACGAAGTCAACCGCCTGAAGGATAAGTTCAGGCAAAGTTTCGGTTATGATTTGAAAGATCTGGATGAAGGCTGGCGTCCGGAGGAAATCGAGAAATTGCACGATGCCTTTTCCCGTCTGCCGGAAAATTTTTACCACATCAAAGGGGTGCAAGGGTTTTATCGCACAGGAACATTGCAGGTTAAAAATGATCCGTCAGGGGAACTGAATGCACCCGACCCATCAGGAATCCCTGCCGCCACCTTTCCCCGGTACACTACAGTTTACCGGCAAGCCCATCAAAAGTATCAGGTTGTGCTGGCGGATGAGCCGTTACGCATCGAATTTTATAGCGCTCTATTTTATGAAAGCGCGGAAGATTTTGAAAACATCGTGTACCATGAAATGGGGCATGTGTTTGACCTGAGCCACGGATTTTTGACTTTCAAGAAAGAATGGCTGGATATTTCCAGGTTTCATATCCTGCACTTGCCGGCGCTCGACGGGAAGGCGGACAGTGATTTTTTATACACTCTGGTCAGTGATCCTGATGTTCGCAATTACGGTCCCGTTTCCTCCCGGCATCTGCCCACCTATTCCCGCGAGAACCCGCAGGAGGATTTTGCCAACTCGGTTGCCGCCTACATTCATTATCCTTATTTTAAATTGACCCACCCTGAGCGCTACCGTTTTTTGAAACAGCATGTGTTCGGGGCAAAGGAATATTTCATGAGTGGCGCGGGGGACTATGCGGCATTGATAGGAAAACAATTTAAGGAGGCGATAGTCAAAAAGGATTGGAGGCAGGTTAACCGTTTGGCCCAGGAGGCAAGCCGCTTTCTGGATTCCTCTATAGAAAATATGATGATGCTGGATTTGCGTTATGCCGTGGATCAAAGGATTTCCGCTGAAGCGGATTTGGAATTGGCCATTGCCAGTTGTTATCTGGTTCACCCGGAAGCCCTGGAATTAAGGCAGGATTTACTGATTAAAAGACGCGTCCAGGAGGCTAAAGTTTTAAGGGAAACCCGTTGCCGCCGCATGGGGGCGCAAGTGTTTGAAGGTGACCAGGTAAATTGGCCGGTGACCCACCTGCAGTTTTATCGGGAGAAGGGGAGGGCGATGGTACAGTTTATGGATCCTGTAGCACTGACCGCTTATGCCCGGAGATTAGAGACGCGTTACCGGTGGCAACTGTCGGTCACCTCTCCCCGCACCAAAATTATTTCACAGGGCGAAGCCGCCGGTCCAAAGGAACCCAGTGGGGCTTTTAAGATTGATCTCGAACAAACCGCTCAGGGCCGTTATGTCCTGCCTGAGAACCGAGTGCTGATTCTTGAAGTGAGCGCGGTGAGGACGCATGCACAGAAGCCTAAACCCTTCGAGTCGTCCCGGACGCCTATACGGTTTGTCGTGCAACCCGGTTTTGAATACCTGGGACCGGAGAATGCGGACTTCCAAATTATATATCCCGACTCCTGGGGATCTCAGCAGTGATTCGGGATTAGAGATTGCGGACCAGGCGAACCGCCATGTTCAGGTTGGCATATTGTGAGGGCCAGACTTTGATTCCGTCCTCGTATTGAATAACGAGTGCCGACGAGTCCTTGGTATCTTCTGTCCAGGTGACTCCGGCGCTTCCGGATTCGAAAATGGGGTCGAGGTAAATGTCGTCCCCATATTTGTCCTGATTGGTTTGGTCCAGATCGAGCAGGCTATAGGCTTCGTCTTCAAAGGGAAAACGCCAGTCCTCAAACCCCCCGAATCGTTCCAGGTTCACAATCTGCATGTATTCGTGACCGGTAAACCAGTTTTTCCATTTTTTGGTATCCTGGAACGAGTCGGTTTTTTTCCACATTAAATTGGTTTTGGAATCGGTAATGGTCCCGTTTCCATTGTCGGTAAAACGTGTTTGATCGGTCATGTCAGTTTGTCGCTTGTTGAGGGTTAGTCCAGATAGTGATTCATGACCAGAAGTTTGATTTCCGTCATTTCCTCAATGCTGTATTTAATTCCTTCACGGCCGAAGCCGGAATCTTTGAGTCCGCCGTAGGGCATATTGTCGACGCGGAAGGTGGGTACGTCGTTGAGCACCACCCCGCCCACCTCCAGTTGATTAAAGGCGCGCATGGCTTTATCCAGTTGATTGGTGAACACCCCTGCCTGCAGGCCGAAGTCAGAGTTGTTGATTGTTTCGATCGCCTGGTAGAAATCTTTATAGGGTTCCACCACCAATACAGGGCCGAATGCTTCCTCGCAGACGATTTTCTTGTCGGAACCGACGCGCGTCAGTACCGTCGGTTCAAAAAAGGCGCCGTTGCGTTTGCCGCCAGTGATCAATTGCGCTCCACCGTCAACCGCTTCCTGTATCCAGGATTCGATACGCTCCGCGTTTCCGGTATCGATCATCGGACCGAAGGTGACTGTTTCGTCCAGGGGATCGCCGGATTTTAACTGATCTACTTCCTTTTTCAATCGATTCATAAACGCGTCGAAACAGGACTCGTGAACATAGGTCCGTTGCACTGAGATACAGACCTGACCGGAAAAGGCGAACGCTCCGAAGCAGACTTTTTTTGCGGCGAAATCGAGATCGGCGTCTGGCTCTATGACTACCCCGGCGTTACCGCCCAATTCCAAGGTGACCTTCTTTTTTCCGGCCCGGCGCTTGATGTCCCAGCCGATGGGGGGACTTCCGGTAAACGTGACCATCTGCAAACGGTCATCCTCTACCAGGGCCGTGGCATGCGAACTCTTGCACGGCAGAACGCTGAAGCTTCCTTCCACAGCATCGGTTTCGCTGATTACTTTTCCCAACAGAAGGGCGGTCAGTGGGGTATAGGAAGCCGGTTTTAAAACGATGGGATTGCCGCAGGCCATGGCCGGTGCGACTTTGTGAGCCACCAGGTTCAACGGAAAGTTAAAGGGTGAAATGCCTGAGACGGGTCCGATGGGAAAACGGCGCACGAGCCCCGTTTTGCCCTTGGCGGATTCCGTAATGTCGAGATGCAGGACTTCCCCGTGGATCCTGGAGGCCTCCTCGGCGGCTATTTTAAATGTGGATATAGAGCGGTCCACTTCCGTCCGGGAATAGATCAGCGGCTTTCCCGCTTCCCTGGCGATGGTCTCGGCAAACTCCTCCCGCCGATCTTCGATACCCTGGGCGATTTGCGAACAGATGCGGCTTCGGAGATAGGTGGGAAGGGTCCGCGTTTTCTCGAAGGCCTTGACGGCGAGGGCGATGGCCATGTCAATTTCTGCCGCACCGGCCAGGCTGACTTCGGCAAAGGTTTCCTGATTATAGGGATTAATGACAGGAAGGGTTTGTTCGGTTTCCCGCCACTCGCTTCCAATCATAAAAGGATGCTTAAGAGTCATACTTTTCAAGCCTCGAAGAATTCAGAAACTAAAAGGTTAAATAAGAGTCTGACTTTGAATCAAGTGGCTATTATACGGATTTTGAGGTCAATAGATAAGAGGGGAGTGCTAAAAATTTTAGAAATTAACCGGGGCTCCATATGGTTGCCGAGTCTTTGAAAGGGCCGACGTGGGTGGTTGTCGATGGGTCTGGAAATTCAAGGGTAAAGGTGGTGCCTCTAGGCTCGTTGGATCGAACCTGGATGGTACCATTGTGATCGTTGATGATTCGGGTCACAATCGCCAGACCCAGGCCGGTGCCTCGCTTTTTGGTCGTAAAATGGGGAAGAAAAAGTTTTTCACGATCAGTTGGATTGATGCCCACTCCATTATCCGAAAAATCGATTTTAACGCGTTTCGCCTCGTGATCCCAGTGAGTTGAAATCTCTATTATTCCATCTTCCTCAAGAGCATCCAAGGCATTATCAAATAAGTTGATGAAGACGCGTCTTATCTGCTCGGGATCGATGTATAGCAGATTGACGCTGGGATCCAGGAATTTATTGATGGTTACGCCTTTTTCATGGTTGATGTACAGGCGGGTGACATCGTCGATGATCGTGTGGACAGAATATAATTTGGGATGAGGTGTGGGCATCCTTGAAAAGCGGAGAAATTCGTTTAATAGATCCTTCATACCTTCCACTTCCTGGGTGATGATTCGGATGCTTTCATCGAAAACCTTGGCGAATGATTTCTTGTCCTCATAATACTTTTTGCGAAGACGTTGCGTATTGAGCTGGATCGGGGTCAGGGGATTTTTAATTTCATGGGCGATACCCTGAGCGACCTCCTGCCACGCGGAGATTTTCTGTGCCTTGATGAGCTGGGTGACATCCTCAAACACCATCAAAAGTCCCAGGTATTTATTGTGATCATCGCGCATGATTTTAATATTCGCCAACAGAGTCAGATTGTTTTCACCGACGCTTAACTCCACTTGTTCTTCATAGGACTCTTTTCGTTCCTCATTCATTTTTTTGATCATTTTACGAATGGGTTCGTGAAACGAGGGATCGAAAACATCCTTGTAATTATGGCCGATAATTTCCTTGTCCTCCGCATTCAGCAGGCGTTTGGCACCCTTGTTGAGGGTTGTGATCCATCCTTTTTTGTCGACATAAATTACACCGGCACCGATATTTTCCAGTATGGTCTCGGTATAATTGCGGCGCTGATCCAGCTCAAGGTTGGTAATCTGAAGATTTTCGTGAGCCTCCTCGAGAGTTTTGCGGCTGGTTTTCAACTGTTCGGTCATGGTGTTGAACGAGTCCACCAGTAGTCCTATTTCATCGCTGGCTTTCAAGTTGACTTTGACGTTGAGGTCGCCCTCGGCCACACGCCGGGTCCCAGCAGCCAGCTGTTGAATGGGGATGGTAATTCCACGCGCCATGTAGAATCCAAGCCAGATGGCCGAGAACAATATCAGGAGGGTTACTAAAATAAAGGTAATGTAATAGTTGGCACTGACCGGGAGTTTAAGGAAACTTTGCTTTTTATAATCTTCAAACGTGTTGCGGATGCCCTCAATTTTAATGATAGTGCTTTTGGGGATCTTGGACAGGGTCAGGATATATCCCCATACGGCGGGTTTGCCTTCCACCATCTGCTTGAGGGGAAGAACCACCACGAGATAATTGCCCTTGGTTTGTGACCGCATTTCGGTGGTCGCTTCATTCTCCATGCTTTCTCGGATCAGGTCTGCATAGTCGAGATTGGTGTAATTCTGTGGCATTGATGGATTGGCATAAGACACCACCACTTGACCCTGTTGATCGTATACGATGACACCGCCCAATTCATATTCTTCGGTTTTAGCCTCCACAAGCCGTTGCAAAGTGTCCCGACGCTCCTGGAGGTACAACTGATTTTTCGTAATCAGTTCTTCAAGCTTTCTGGCATGAAACTGGCTTTTCTGCTCGACATGCGCGTAGTATTCGCGTGCCACCTCCATGGATTGCTGGAGGGAACGCTCAACCTGGATACTGAACCAGTTTCCGATACTGTAGCTGAACAGTTTGCTGGCGACAAAAAACAGAAGTGTGGCAGGAACAAGCGCCAGAATGAAGAAAGCGAAAATCAGTTTGGTCTGAAACTTGGCGCCGATGATCCGGCTTTTCCGTTCGTTGTACAACTTGACCAGGTTGCGGGTGATCATGACGATCAACAACACCAGAAGGATAATGATGATGTTGAACAGGAACAGGATGTTGATATTTTCCGCGATGCTGGCTTTGGCCTGCTTCAGGAAAAATACTTCCAGCGCCGTCAGGCCGATCAGGCTGGCGATCAACCACACCAGGGTGCGCCGGGCACGTCTTTTCTTCTGGTGAATTTGCTCTTCGGTGAGCTTATGGTATTGAGGATTATTGATTAAAGGATCGGATGCCATCTGCTACCCCCTTCGCAGGGATTGCCGCTTTGGATTTATTCTGGGAGGCTTCCACTCCAAAGGCCGGATCCATCTGAATGGTCAGGGGTGTGGATTGGGTCCACGGCGTTTCAAAATTGTTGAAGGGTACAAAAAACAGGAGATAATTGAAAGGGAACCACAACCCATCCGCTTCCATTTCGGCCTTCACCCGGACATAATATTTTTCCTCCGGATCCAGTTTGAAGACGTGGGCAATGGGGATATCTTTTAGTGTCAACATCAGTTCCTGATAACGCTCGATGCTTTTGGTGGACACCTGTCGATTGACATTTTTCCCCTGCGAGGAAAACTGGTAGACCTTTTTCAGGGTGTCGAACTGAACGGTCTGGGTCACTTTGTTTTGTGATACGACTTCGTCTCCAAAAACAGAAGATTGTTTGCGTAATTCGATTTCGTAGGTGAACGTCATCGGAACGCCGCTTTCAATGGCTTCCTTGATTTTTTCACTGAAGGCATCAATCAATTCGGCATCGAGCGTAATCAAGTCTTTTTGCGTGTTGAGGCTGACTTTGGTGATGGCTGGTTTCGCCATACCGGTGGCGACGAGTAGACCCCAGAACATTGCAACAAAAGTAACCGCTCGGAAGGTTTTGAGGAAAGTTGTCATTAGGTATCTTAATTACTTTTGAGTGACGATGAACGTAAGCTAAAACAAAGACTTCACTTCTGCCGCAAATAACTCGACCTGTACATAACCATCATAGAATATTTTACATTAGGAGTAAATACCCATATTTATTGAAGTTGGCTGAATCACGTCTGCTTTTTGTGACCCCATTGGTGGGAGGGGCAGGAGCATTGTTTTAGGTAACTTGCTAAAAATCATCATGTTTCCTATCTCAAATCCATTTTCAAATACCTGAAAAATCAATAGTCCTTCAACATTTCACGGATTTCATACCATTTTTCCAGGGCTTGTCTTGGAGATAGCTCGTCAGGGCAGATTTCTTTTAGTTTCTGAACGAGGGGGGAGGGCATGGGGGCAAACAGACCCATCTGCTGGGGGCCGGAAGCGGGTTCAGAGTCCTCTGAATGCCCTATTTTAGGAGCGCCCAGCTCATCGTATTCGCTGTTTTCCAGGTTAAATAATACCTCGTGAGCTCTTTTAAGCACCTTTTCCGGCAAGCCCGCCAGTCGGGCGACCTGGATTCCGTAGCTTTTATCCGCTCCTCCCGGAACAATTTTTCGTAAAAAGATAATTTCGTCGTTCCACTCTTTGACCTGAACGTTGAAGTTCTTGACCCCGGGCAGGGTTTCTTCCAGTTCCGTCAATTCATGGTAATGCGTCGCAAATAGTGTTTTGGCGCCGATCCGCTCCGGACCGTGCAGATATTCGACCATCGACCACGCGATGCTGATGCCGTCGAATGTGCTGGTGCCCCGTCCGATTTCATCCAGAATGATCAGGCTTCTTTGCGTGGCGTTGTTAAGAATGTTGGCGGCTTCGTTCATCTCCACCATGAAAGTGGATTGTCCTTTCAGCAAATGGTCCTGCGCGCCTACCCGGGAAAAAATGCGGTCGACCATTCCCAGTTCCGCTTCTGCAGCCGGCACGTAACTGCCGATCTGAGCCATCAGAGTGATCAGCGCCACCTGCCTCAGGTAGGTGGATTTGCCGGCCATGTTGGGGCCGGTGATGACCATGATCTGGTTGCTGTCGCAGTCCAAGTGTGTGTCGTTGGGAATGAAGGGATTGGAGGGATCGATTTGTTCCACCAGAGGGTGGCGTCCGTTGACGAACTTCAGATCAGCCTCTTCCTTTAGAACCGGGCGGGTGTACTGATGACGGTGAGCCACTTCTGCCAGCGAAGCCATCGCATCCAGTTCGCTCAGCAGGAGCGCCATGGATTGAATGCGTTTACCCTCGGCCGCCACCGCCTGCCGGAGGTTCTGAAACAGTTCCTGCTCGAGTGCCTGAATTTTTTCCTCGGCGCCGGTGATTTCCGTTTCGTGTTGCTTCAGTTCCGGGGAAATGAACCGCTCGCAGTTGACCAGTGATTGCTTGCGGATGTAATCCTCAGGCACCCGGTCGAGATTCTTTTTGGTCACTTCAATGTAGTACCCGTAAATTTTATTGTAGCCCACCTTCAACTGGGGAATACCGGTGCGTTCGCGCTCGCGCGATTCCAAAGCGGCGATGGACTGGTTGCCGTTGCGGCTGATCGACTTCAACCGGTCCAGTTCGTCATGGCAACCGGGTTTGATCAGGTGGCCATCCTTCAGATTGTAGGGCGGATCGTCCACCAGTATCCGGTCGATGTGTTGATGCACCGATTCCAGATTGTCCCAGGATTCGATGAATCTCTGCAGGTCTTTAGAGTCACACCGTCGTAGAATTTCTTTGAGATCCGGGAGAACAGCAAGTGAACTTTTGAGCGCGGTTAAATCTCTGGGACTGCACGCGGACAGAGAGATGCGTCCCAGCAGGCGTTCCAGGTCATAAATATTGCCAAGTTGGGAGCGCAGATCGTTGCGGTCCATTAGGTTGTCGTGGAACACCGTTACTCCGTTCAGCCGGTCTTCGACCGCGTCCCGGTCAATCAGTGGTTTCAGAATCCACTCCTTGAGACGACGGGCGCCCATCGGTGTACAGGTTTCGTCCAGCAGGCCCAGCAGGGAATGCTTACGGTCGCCATCGCTCGACTTCACGAGTTCCAGGCTGTTGACGGTAGCCTGATCGAGCCACATGTAACTGTGAATGTTAAAGGTGGACAGAGTATTCACATGTTGCAGGGCCGACTTCTGGGTGTCGCGCAGGTAGCGGATCAGGGCTCCTGCCGCGCTGATGGCGTTATGAAGATTCTCGCACCCGAAGCCTTCCAGGGAATGAGTTTTGAAATGGTCCGTCAGTTGGCGATAGGCCTCACCGTGACTGTAGGTCCAGTCTTCACACGGGTTGAGGCAGGTTGAGGCGTTGAAGAATCCGGTGAGGATCTGGTTTTCGCCATTGAGTGTGGATTCGGGAGCGATCACTTCCCGTGGATCAAGTTTGTTCAATTCATCGGCCAGCAGATTGTGCGAGCCTGTATCCTGTATTTCCGTGACTCTGAATTCGCCGGTGGACAGATCCACCGCCGCCAGCCCGGTGCCGTCTTTACCGATGTAGATCGAAGCCAGGTAATGATGGCTTTTCGGGTCGAGTAGATGATCTTCCAGCACCGTCCCCGGAGTGATGACCCGTACCACCTCGCGCCTGACCAGTCCCTTGGCCAGTTTCGGATCCTCCACCTGTTCGCAGACGGCGATTTTTTTTCCCTGCTTCACCAGTTTCGAAATGTACAGATTGGAGGAGTGATGCGGGATGCCGCACATCGGGACCGGGTTGGCCTGGTTTTTGTTGCGCGAGGTGAGGGCGATCTCCAGAATTTTGGATGCGATTTTAGCATCCTCGTTGAACATTTCGTAGAAATCACCCATCCGGAAAAACAGGATCGCGTCCGGGTAATCCCGTTTGATGCTTTGGTACTGTTGCATCATGGGAGTTTCATCGGGAACGGATTTTTTGTTTTTAACGGTGTCCGTCATGTTAGAGCGTCAGGTTTTGAAACAACGGTTGCAGGCGGTTGTAAGTGCCTTCGATGTGTTCCGGGTGGACCTTGGTTTCGGCCAGCACCGGCATGAAATTGGTATCCCCCGCCCAGCGTGGCACGATGTGCGCATGAAGGTGCATATCAAATCCCGCGCCGCCGCTTTTGCCGATATTGTAGCCGACGTTGAAGCCGTCGGGGGTATAGGCCTGACGCAGGATGTCCATCGACTTCTGAAGCAGCTTGCCGCTTTCCAGTAGTTCAGCCTCGTTCAGCTTGGTCAGGCAGTCGAGGTGCCGGTACGGGGAAACCATCAGGTGTCCGTTGGAATAGGGGAAAATGTTAATCATTACAAAACAGGAGTGGCCCCGGTACAGGATTTTTTTGCCGGGATCGTCATTGGCCGGGGGGGCGGTGCAGAAGATGCACTCGGCGGTTTTGTCCGACACGATATATTCCATTCTCCAGGGGGCCCACAGGTTGTCCATAAATTCGGGTCTCCGGTGTGTTGTGGTCGTGGTCAAAAATTGCTGGTTCCCGAGGGTCGCCGGCCGGGAAACAGGCTTTCAAAAACTTCCTGGGTTTTATCCTGCATGATGCGGGCTTCCTGCGGGGACCGTTCGTGGTCGTAGCCCAGCAGGTGAAGTATGCCGTGAATGGCCAGAAGGATCAACTCCTCATTGAAGCTGAGATGATGATCTTCTGCCTGTTGGGCTGCCGTTTCCACTGAAATCGCCACGTCGCCCAGCAGGGTGTCCCCTGATTCATTGACAGCATCCTCATCCTGAGGGAAGGATAACACATCCGTGGCCTTATCGAGGTGGCGGTAGGTTTTATTCAGCTGACGAATTTCTGCGTCATCGGTCAGTAACAGGCTCAGCTCGCATTCGGTTTCCTCCAGTTTTTCAAGAATTTGACCGATCTGGGAAAGGAATTGGGCTTCGTCAACCGGATGCTGGTTTTGATTATTGCTGAGCAGGATTTCCATGGATTTTGAAAAAGGAAACTGGCCTCAAAATATTGAAGATAATAAGTTTCAGGCAGATTCAGGACCGGGATTTTCATTCGTGGTGTCGTTGCGTTCTTCCTCGTAGGCGTGAACAATCTTTTTGACCAGTTCATGCCGGACCACGTCTTTTTCATTGAAGCGGATGATGCTGATTCCCTCGATGTTCTTCAGAATAGTCTTGGCATTGATGAGACCGGATTTAGTCCCCGAAGGAAGGTCGACTTGGGTGATGTCGCCGGTGACCACCATCTTGGAGCGGAAACCCAGCCGCGTGAGGAACATCTTCATCTGTGGTACGGTCGAGTTTTGTGCCTCGTCGAGGATGACGAAGGCGTCGTTGAGGGTGCGCCCCCGCATATAGGCCAGAGGAGCGATTTCTATGTAGCCTTCCTGAATCATCTGCTGGACCTGGTTGAATTCAACCATGTCGTACAGCGCGTCGTACAACGGCATGAGATAGGGATGGATTTTCTCTGCGATGTCTCCCGGCAGGTAGCCCAATTTTTCCCCGGCTTCCACCGCCGGCCGGGTGAGAATGATGCGTTTGTACTGATGTTTGAGAAATCCTTCAACAGCCATGGCTACGGCGAGATAAGTTTTCCCGGTACCCGCCGGACCAATGGCCAGTACCACATCGTGCTCACGAATCGCCCGAATCATTTCCCGTTGGTTGGTTCCTTTCGGGGTGATGAATCCTTTTTTCGGAGAGACCGTGACCCGTTCACTGAACAGAGAGAGCAGGTTCACTTCGGGGTCCTCTGCCATCAGACGGATGGCGAATTTGATGTCGCCGTTCTGCAGGCGGTTGCCCTGTGTCATCATTTCTTCCAACTGCAGGAGCAGGCGCTCGACGGCTTCGATCTGCTTCGGTTCGCCGTTGATCTTGATATGGTTTTCGCGGGTGGTAATGCGGACGTTGAACTTCTTCTCGATCTGCTTGAGGTTCAGGTCCTGGGTGCCGAAGATGTCGGGTATATGCTTGCTGGTTTCTAGGAGTAAGTCCTTGGAAGTGGTGTCGTTCAAACGTTTAAATTCCCGGTGAATGAATAATAGCTCATTATGCGCTCCGTCACGAAAGTTGTCAATTGCCGTGGAGAGTTGGATAAGCCTTTGTTTTAATGAATTTATGGCATTTTTGCCGTTTTTAGCGGTGACGCCCCGCAAGCAGGCTCAGGAACTCACTGCGTGTGCTGGGATTGGACTTGAACGCCCCAAGCATTGAACTGGTAGTGGTGTATGAGTTCTGCTTTTCCACCCCGCGCATGGACATGCACAGATGGAGCGCATCGATCACTACGGCAACGCCTTTGGGTTTAAGAATGGTGTTCAGGCAATCGGCGACCTGTGAGGTCAGGCGTTCCTGCACCTGGAGACGGCGGCTGAAGGCGTCAACAATTCGCGGAATTTTGCTAAGGCCGATGATTTTACCGTCTGGGATGTACGCGACATGGCATTTTCCGAAAAACGGCAGGAGGTGATGCTCGCACAGGCTGAACAGATCAATGTCCTTTATGATTACCATTTCGTCGGTATTGGGATCTTCAAACAGGGCATCGTTGACCAACTCTTCAATGTCCACCCAATATCCGCCGGTCAGGAACCTCATGGATTGGTCGACACGCTCCGGTGTGTTTTGCAGACCTTCGCGGGAGGGATCCTCACCTAATTCGACCAGCATTTTTTCAATCAACTCTTTCACGTGAATTTCCTCTATAGATGACAAAATTGCGTTCGGATTCGTACAGTTTGATTTCGTACAGTTCACCCCCGGTCAGCTTGGGTTCCAGTACATTCCAGAATTGGATGGCCAGGTTTTCCGCGGTGGGGATGATCTCCTTGAGAAACGGAACGTCTACATTAAGATTTTTATGGTCTACTTTGAGAATGATTTCCTCATTGACCAGTTTTTTGAGAGCTTTCAAATCCAAAACCATCCCCGTTTCCGGATGCACGTCGCCCTTGACAGTCACTTCCATCACATAATTGTGACCGTGTCCATTAGGGTTATTGCACAGGCCGAAGGTTTCCTCGTTTTTTTGATCGGAAAATTCGGGATTGTACAGCCGGTGGCTGGCGCAGAATTCGAGCCTTCGGGTAATGAAAATCATTTTACTTTAGATATTTACGCTTGTTGTCAGTGACGTAAAACCCTTCTCCGTATAAATGAAAATTAGAGTTGGGGATCGTTTTCTGAAGTTTTCCCCCGCACTGTTCACAGGTCTCCAGAGGAGGATCGTCCGCTTTTTGCAGAGCTTCCGTGTGCTGTTTGCATTTTTCGCATTGATACTCATAAATCGGCATAAGACGGTCCTCCCAAAATCAGTAGTGCCCAATCAGTTTGTTTCTGATTATTATATCATCCGGATTCCAGTGGATTTCCTCTTTTTCCTCCCGCAACTGTTTGCGGAAAACTTCCAGAGTCTGAACCATATTATCCTTTAACTCTTCAATAACAAAGACCTTTGTAGGCAGGGTAAGCCCGAATTCCTGCTCGTAAATGCCCACCATGATGCCTACGCCATCGGATAAAATCTGGAGAATAATGAATTTTTCCAGATTGTGCTTCTTTTGCACTTCCAGCGGCATCATGTAGGTGAAATTTTCCTTTTTGACTCCAGAGCGCATGATCGCTTCCCCCGATTCGACTTTCTTGAAATTGAGGGATTGAATCGTTTCTTCCAATTCAGGAAAAATACTCTCCTTGGGAAAAATCACCAGACCAAAATTTTCCGGCTGAGTATAAAGCTGATAATAATATTTGGACCCAGCCTCGGCGCTGAATGGCAAAGCAAGAATCAGGACCCACGCAAACAGCGCCGACGCAATATTTTTTTGGACTCTCGGTATCATCATATCCCCTTTGTGGGAAGACTAGCGAATCACTCTTGAATCTCTGTCTGGCTGAAGAAATAAGCAATTTCAAACGCTGCGTTTTCGGCGGAGTCTGAGCCATGAGCCGAGTTTTTCTCGATATCGATGGCAAAATCCTTTCGTATGGTTCCCGCTTCGGCATCTTTAGGATTGGTGGCGCCCATCAATTTTCGCCATTCAGCGATGGCGCTATCGCGGGCCAGAACCAGAAGAACAACCGGGCCCGTGCACATGTAAGTGGTCAGGTCCTTGAAAAAGGGCCGCTCTTTGTGAACATAATAAAATCCTTCTGCGACTGGAAGGGTCAATTGGGTTCTTTTCATGGCCACAATGCGGAATCCATTGGATTCGATTCGTTCCAGAATTTTGCCTATAAGATTGCGTTCAACCGCATCGGGTTTAATGATCGCCAGCGTTTTTTCCATAATAAAAATTTTTCTCCTGTAAAAATGAATAGATTTTCGGGGTAAAAAAAAAGGTATTTGGGCGGGGCCCAAATACCTTTGATATTCTGATCAGGGTTGCTATCTCAGGACAACGCCAACGCGTTTGATCACGAACCGGTCTTCCAGGTTGTTGATCCATTTCATTTCGATCGCGTTGTTTTTAGCAACCTCATTACAAATATAAACACAGATTTCGCAGGATTTGCACCGGTCCACCGAGACATAAGCCGACTTGTCCTCTTCGCTGTAATTGATGCAATTGGCTTCTGGACAGTAGGTAGTACAGAGATGGCAATTGGTTTTAGAACAGATATCTTTATTTACATCAGCAACGTAGTACATGATTTCTCCAGTGAATATCTTTTAAACAGCTACGGCATCCGCATGGAAGCCCCATTTTTGGTCGATGGCGTATTGGTGCGCCGCTTTGATGGCGTCCATATTGGCCTCAAGCAGTTTCTGTTTTTTAGCGAACTTCTTTTCAATAACGCTGTCGAGAGCGGCGGTTCCGCCGGAAACAACAATGCCTTTGCCGATGAACCGGTCTTTGACAGAGCCTTCCAGGGCCACCAGGTCGGGCATTCCAAAGATAGCTGAAATGGCTCCACACATACACATATTGGTGGCCAGTTCGGTTTTGGCGACGTCATTAGCCATTTCCGTTGCCGGGAGGTAATAAATCTTGGCTCCCTTTTGCTCCATTTCACGGGCTTCATCCGGGACAAAATCAATCGGTTTGTTGCTGTTGATCAGAATGATTCCGTCCTGCTTCAACCCCGTGTAAAATGGCATGGTGTAGGATTTGCCCAGGGTGATGACCTGTTCGCTGAAAATCATTAAAACGTTAGGATAAACGATTTCTCCGATTTCATAGATTTCTTCGTTGGAAATACGCACATAACTTTCTACGGGTGCATTGCGCTTTTCCGAACCAAAGAAGGGCACCAGGGAACTGAATCCGTTGGAAAGCACCACCGCGTTGCTCAGAATATGGGACGCGGTAACTACCCCCTGGCCGCCGAGTCCGGCCATCCGCACATTGTAACGTTTAACTTCTGACATGGATTTAAAACCTCCTCGTTATTTTTTGGCTTTCGATTTGGCTAGCTCTTTCTGTTTCTTTTCAATTTCCGTGATATAGGCTTTGGCATCTTCCGTCATGATTTCCTCAAAGCCATACCGCTCTTTTTCTACATCGAAGGCATCCTGCATTACTTCAGGAGTAGGAATGGCATACTCAATATTACATGACGTATACGCCTGAATGTACGTGGGGCCGATTTCCCGCGCTATCAGGATAGCCCTTCGGACAGTGCGCAAGACACGGGCAGGGTTGGTCGGTGCGATACGGGCGATATAGGCGCATCCTGCTGTTTTAGCAAGACCCATTGCGTCAATTTTTTCTACCAGTTTGCCACGAGGGGCCATTTTCAAAACTCTCCCCTGCATGGTCATACCGCTTTCCTGACCGCCGGTATTTCCGTAGACTTCGTTGTCCAGCATGATGGTGGTGAATCTTTCTTTGCGGAACCATGAATGCATCAGTCCCTGAAAGCCGATGTCGATCAATCCTCCGTCACCAGCCATGACCACCACGTCTTTCACCTGATTTGGAAAGCGCAGTTCCAGGCCGCGTTTCAATCCGGAGGCCACGGAGTTAGTATCCCCGTAGTTTCCATAGATAAATGGGATATTGGCCTGGCTGATAGCAAGACGGCCACAGCCGGCAGTCCCGACATTGATGGTATGCTCCGGGTTAGGGAGAGCCATCATGGTCAGGCGGATGAACAGAGTCATGGCACAACCGGCGCACATGGGATGCTCTTCAACAAGCTCCTTGAATTTACCCATTTCACTGACTTTTACTTCGCGACCGTACTGACCGTGCTTGATCAGATCCCGGTACTCAATGGGAAGTATGTCTTCATAACCCGGAGAAGGTCTGACAGTTTCTAGTGACATGATTATTACCTTTCTATATGTATATTTCGTTAGGTTCTATTTAGAAGAATCAAAAGCCACTTTCATAGGAAATATTTGTTTCCAGAAGAGAAGCGTCTTTAATAACCCTCAAAAGGGCCTTAGTATAAACAAAAGGTTAGTATGATTCAACTTCCGTTAAGGTTACTTTCGCCCTTCTTCCAGCCATTCCAGAACCATTTCCGTCGGCATAGTCATACCGCCATAAACGCGGGGGCCTGGGACAATCTCAGCGCTGATCTGGCCGTACAGTGTGGAGCACAGCTCCTTGTGCAACCAGCCGGCCTGGTTGAATTCCGGAACCAGAATTCGTTTGGCATTCTTCAAGGCCGCAACGAGTTCCAGTTTCGGCCAGGGGCGGATGGTTTTTATTTTAATCAGTCCCACGTTTCGGCCTTTTTCGCCTTCCTGCCGAACGGCTTCACGAGCCTGAGACACACATGCGCCGGAGGAGACAATAAACTCTTCGGCATCGGGATTGACCACTTCGATCAGATCCCCAAGATACTTTCTCCAATATTTGGCTGACCGTTCAACTGCGGCAAAAACTTCCTGCTGCCAGCTGGCGTGCATATGGTAGCTGATGAAGTTACTTTTCTGAATAGGGGCGTCGCGGGAGATACGTGCCGGAGGATTTTCATTATCCATGGCCGGTACCGCAGATCGCCAGCCGTCACGTGGCGGCAGTTTATATTTTTCATCAAACATCGAAACCTGTCCGCGCGCGTGGGTCACGAAGAAACCGTCAACTGAAACTACTGCGGGAAGGGTCACGTCCACTTCCTCCGAGACCATGAAAGCCGCCAGTGAATAATCAAAGAAGTCCTGCTGGTTTTCTGCGTGTGCATGCAGGATGCCGGTATTGAGCAGAAACGAGATTTCAATGTTATCGGGCTGAATGGCCAAGGGGGTATTAATAACCCGGCACATGTTCATCAGCACCAGCGGGGTGCGTGCCCCCGGCCAGGAGGAAATCGCTTCCAAACCACGCATCAAACCTGGGCCTGAGGTCGCTGTCAAGGACCGTACTCCTGCGCGGGAAGAGCCGCCAATGGCTGACATAACGCCGATTTCTTCCTCACCCCGGTAATATTCCTTGATATACCCTTCGTCATAGAGATAACCCGCCTGTTGCATCGTCTCACTCTGTGGAGTGATCGGATAGGAAATAGCGATGTCGACATTTGCGCGACGAATCGCTTCGCGGGCCGCTTCACTACCCGTGATGAACTCGGTCTTCCGAGGGGCCTCGTGAAAAAGCCATTCGGGGTCTTTTACTTCCTGCAAATCTCCTTTGGGTACCCATTCTTCCTTGGTTTGGGTGCTCTCTGACATAACAACTCCTCTTTTTTCAAACTATTGGTGTGATTTATATATAACTGAATTGATCAATTTGAAAGTCTAGGGATATGGGCGTAAGTCTGAACCACGCAGTGCCCGCCTGTCTAAATAAGTGCTACAAACTATCATGATTACAAGGACAATACAATTTTAATAAGCATATTTTTTTGAATTTTGTGATTCCCTTTTGTACATGATCTGTCTTGTGGCATTAAGCTGCCTGCGGATTGCATCTCCAGTAAAATAATATTTTAAAAATCAATAAGTTATGATTATTTTAAAGGGGGTCGTGGCGAATTAAATCGTGTTTTTACGGTGGTTTTTCTACAACGAACCTTAGCACCCGGGGGTTGGTCTGAAAAGATGAGGCCAGTATGGATCATTTCTCCAGCATTTTTTCCAGATTTTGCAGTTCTGTAAAGTAATCGAATGCTTTTCTCAGGAATTCATTCAACGTTTTGTCGTTTCGGAATGTGAGAGTTTTGTTGGCCAGTTCCGTGGTATGGCAGATGTCATATTGCAGGGTTTGGTCCTCAAGATATTTTATGATATCGACTTTCCAGTGAATCTGAGAGACGTCCTCCTGCGGGCTGGTGACGGCGGCAACGCCGTAATCATTAACGCGGTACAGAAATTGGGTGCCACCAAGACCATTGGGTTCGATGCGGGTGAGAACCTGGTTTTCCTGGGTTAACATGATTTACTCCTGTTCATGATATGTTATCCGAAATCCCATTGTGGAATTCGGGAGATTTGTTATAAACTTCACAGCGTATTTGATGTGGGGGACAGCTTACCAGACAGGCTTATAGGAATCAAAACCTTTGAATTCACTAATCTGAAATTAATTAAACTCAAATGAAACCAATCGAATTAAATGATCCCGCGGAAATAGAAGATTTCCTCAGTAAAATCAGTTTTAGGGGTAAGGGGTTTACCACCGATGCTCTGTTGCTCGAGGTATATGAGGCCGGCCTGGATTACCCGGATTTTTTAAAGGCGGAAGGGGAGGACCCCGAGGCCTGTTACGATGGCAAATCCCCAGCCTGGGCCAAGTATCATATTCGGCAGGGTAAAAGGGTATTTATGGTTTATGGGGGGGGCTCCAGCGGTCGCAGAACACATTTTTCTGAGACCCCTTGAGTTTTTTTTCATCTAAAGTTTACAGCCTAAGCTGATTCCTAAAACCCGGGTGATCCGGGTTTCTTGTTTTTTAATATATAGATGGAGTGAATGAATTATGCAGTTTGATAAAGAAACTCAGACCCGGATCCTCCGGGTTGCCGGTGAACGGGTGGGCGGAGACGATATCGCCGAAGTCGACAAGAGAATCGCCCAGATAATGGACATGCATCCCGAATTCGACGCTACTTGGGAAATGGGTGATATGGCTTTATACCCTCAGGAAATTGAAGGCAAAGTGATGAATCCGTTTGTGCATACGGTCTGGCATGTCATGGTGGACAAGCAGATTCAGGATGAAGCGCCGGAATTTGTCGCCCAGACCTATAACCGCCTGATCGATGGGGGATTGGACAAGCATGAGGCCCTTCATGCCATCATGGGTGTTTACGCCGATTTGTATTACGGTAATTTCCGCAAGGGGGATTCGTTCAGCAATCTGGATTACGAGTCCAAACTGGAGCAATTGTCAGTTAGCCAGGAGTCCGCGTCCGAATGATCATTCCGACTGGCCGGGCTTGAGAGGCTCGTGGCACGCTTCGCAGTGGTCTAGGTTATAGTCATTGGAATGAAAGCAGTTGGGACACCGCAGTGTTTTTTCCTCGCGGTAGGATTGAAACGGAGTGAGGCACTTCTCGCACCACGCCGATTGTGTGACATTTTCCGCGCCGCAGTTTTTACAGACAGGACTTCTGCTCATGGTTTTCAGATGTTAAAACGCAGGAGCGGGATTTTTATTTTTTGGGATTGTTCGGGTTTGCTTAAAGACAACGGGCGATGGTCTTGCCGAGGTCGGCCGGGCTTTTAACCACTTTGATGCCGCACTTCTTCATCACCTTCATTTTGCCTTCCGCCGTACCCTGTCCACCGGAGATGATGGCGCCGGCATGTCCCATGCGCCGTCCCGGAGGTGCGGTCTGTCCCGCGATGAATCCCACTACCGGCTTGGTAATGTTCTTCTTGATGAAGTACGCCGCCTCATCCTCCGCGGTTCCGCCGATTTCTCCGATCAGACAAATGGCCTTGGTGGCCCGGTCTTTCTGAAACAGTTTCAGTGTGTCGATGTAGCGGGTGCCGATGATGGGGTCGCCGCCGATGCCGACGCAGGTTGACTGACCAATTCCCAGAGCGGTCAACTGTCCCACCGCTTCGTAGGTCAGGGTTCCACTTCGGGAAATGATGCCGACGTTGCCTTTTTTATGAATGTGCGCCGGCATGATGCCGATCTTGCATTTGCCCGGTGAGATGATGCCGGGACAATTGGGGCCGATCAATCGTGAATCGGAGTCCTGCAGGTAGCGGTAGACTTCCACCATGTCGTAGACGGGGATTCCTTCGCTGATGCAGATAATGAGTTCCACCCCTGCATCCGCCGCTTCCAGAATCGCATCCGCCGCAAACGCAGGAGGCACGAAAATCATGGTGGCATTGGCCTTGGTTTTGGCCACTGCCTGTTTGACGGTATTGAATACCGGAATATCTCCCATCACCGTTTGCCCGCCCTTGCCGGGGGTGACGCCGGCCACAACATTAGTGCCATAGTTTCGGCACTGCTCGGCGTGAAACTGGCCTTCGCGGCCAGTGATTCCCTGAACCAACAGTCTTGTGTTTTCGTCTACTAGAATGCTCATTGGATTGCCTTCACCGCTTTCTGGGCGCCATCTTTCATGCCATTGCCAATTATAAAGTTCAGCCCGGACTGCTGGAGGATCTTATGGCCTTCCTCCATGTTGGTGCCTTCCATCCGGACCACAACAGGAATTTTTACGCCTATTTTTTTTGAGGCGGCTACCACGCCCGCCGCGAGAATATCGCACCGTAAAATGCCGCCAAATATGTTGATGAAAATCGCTTTGACTTTTTTGTCGGAGACCAGGATGCGGAAAGCATTTTCAATTTGCTCTTCGTTAGCGCCGCCGCCTACGTCCAGAAAGTTCGCAGGCTCTCCACCGGAATGTTTGATGATGTCCATCGTCGCCATCGCCAAGCCCGCTCCGTTAACCATACATCCGATGTTGCCGTCGAGTTGAATGTAATTGAGGTGATATTTGCTGGCTTCGATTTCGTTGGGATCTTCCTCTCCCAGGTCACGGAATTCCAAGGTGTCCTTGTGGCGACCCAGCGCGTTGTCGTCGATATCTATTTTGGCGTCGAGAGCCAGGATGCGATCATCTCCGGTAATTACCAGGGGATTGATTTCCAGCATCGACAAGTCTTCTTTCACGAAACATTCATACAAGTTTATGATGAAGGGAATTGCTTTTTTAAGGGGTTCGCCCGTGAGGTTTAACGCAAACGCAATTTTGCGAGCCAGGTACGGTTTCACGCCGACAATCGGATCCACAATTTCAGTGATGATTTTTTCCGGCTCTTCGGCGGCGACTTCCTCGATTTCCATGCCGCCCGCTTCGCTGGCCATGATCATTACCCGGCTGGTTTCCCGGTCAACCAGAAGGCTGATGTACAGTTCCTTGACGATGTCCATGCCCTCTTCGATCAGCACTTTTTTAACCAGGCGGCCTTCCGGTCCGGTCTGGTGGGTGACCAAGGTCATACCCAATATATCCCCGGCATGTTTTTCGGCTTCCTGCGGACTCTTGGCCAGTTTGACCCCGCCGCCTTTGCCGCGTCCACCCGCATGAATCTGAGCCTTGACCACTACCACGGGGGTGCCGATTTCTCCGGCGGCCTGGACTGCTTCAGATTTGTCGTTGATCAGTATTCCGTTGGGAACGGGAACGTTATATTTGCGAAACAGTTCCTTGCCTTGATATTCATGGATTTTCATAAATTCGTCTTCTTTGAGTTTTACTCATTGATTTACTTGATGGGAGGCAGATTTTTATCACAACTGTAATTCATTGTCAAAAAAAAGCTGACTGCTCGGCGCAGGGCCAGTTTGCTGGTCCGTTATTGCCTATTGGAATATTCCTTTCGCCAGTCACGGTTTTAAGTTTACTAGCTGAGGTACTCCGAATAGCGCATGGGAATTACCATTTTCCATTATCGGCTAGCAAAATTTCGGTCCGTCGTTAGACGGATCAGCATTTGGCGGCGAAGCGCTCTGTGGGAGGGGAAGACTCGGGAATGGTTTGGGTTTCGCTGGAGGTTTCTGTGATACGGCTCCAGGCCTCGCGCAGGGGTGACAGGACTTTGATCACCGATTCCAGGTACATTTTGTCCGAGGTGATATTGGCCTGGATCAATTGGTTCAGGACGAATTGGTACAACTGCTGAAGAGTTTTGGAGACTTCGCCGCCCCGTTCCATATCCAGTGCCAGGGAAAGTTCGTTGACGATGTCCTGGGTTTTCAGAATATGCCGGCTTTGCCCGGCAATATCCTTTTGAGCCATGCATTGTATGGACTGATTCACTGCTTTCAGGGCACCGTCGTACATCATGAGAATCAACTGACCCTGACTGGCGGTGGAGATGTCGTTGGCCTGATAACGGTGTAGTGCGGTTTGAGGTGCCATAATTAGATTTCGTCAGATTCAGTGTGGAGACAGTTTCAGCTTTATTCGCCGAAGGCGGTCCCCAGGTTTTGAAGAGCCTGCTTAAACGCGGTTCTCTGCGCGTCCAATTTGCCCAGAATGATTTCCAGATTGACAAACTGCTGGCGAATATTTTTTTCAAACAATTCCAGACGGTCATCCATTCTCAGCAGGGTATCGTTCAAGTCGTCGATGCTTTCCGTCAGGGAATCCAGTTCTGAGGTCAGCGGTCCCTTTTGCGACGAGTCGAGCAGAAGGGAGACTTGATTGTCCAATTGCGGGATCACCCCATTATTAGAAGCAAACAGGGAGACAACGCTGTTGAGATCCGTGGTCAGCGCCTCATCCAGCTTCACTTCATCAAGAAATAACTGCCCGTCGTCCTGGGTGGTGATGCCGACCTGCGATAGAAACTCGAATGTGCCGTTTCCTGCGACCTGCCCGGTGGCGATTCTCCGTAAGGACGTTTCCAGACTTTGAACCGAACTGTTGCCGAATAAAACTCCGGTTTCAAACGTCTCCGGATTGAAAGTTGTCTGCTTGTCGATAAACGCGACGAGTTCGTTGAAAGCATCAACGAAATCCTGGACGTTGCCGGCGATGGCCGTATTGTCGGTGGAGATGGTCAGAGTGCCGGACCCCAGCGATTCGAGGTTGAGGGTCACTCCGGGTATAACATCGCTGATAGTATTGCTGGTCCGGGCGAAGGTGATGCCATCGACCGTTACCGAAGCGTCCTGCGCCGCCTGCGTTGCACTGAAGGTTACCTCGGTGACTTGTGCACCTCCACCGCCCGGGTTGCGGTAGGTAAAGGCGCTGACTGCATTGGCGGCACCGGCCTGGTTGCCCTGGATCACGATTTTTATGGGATTCACGGCGGAACCGTCATCGATCGCCGAAGCGGTGACATCCGCTCCGGAGGCGTTGATGGCGTCAACCACGTCCTGAACCGTGTCCGTGGGGTTCAGGTTGACTACTGTGAGGGCGCCCCCCACATTGATTTCGACATGATAGGTTGTACCCGGACCTCCCGCACCAGACGGCACCACATCGTTGACAGAGGCATAACCGGTATCCGAAAGCAGGGTGGTTTCCTGTGCCAGGGCATTGACCGTAATATCATGGGAGCCAATGCTGGCGGAACTGGATGCCGAAACATTGAGCACGTTGCCTGTGCCGGCGGTTACCGTGAATTTGGAGGTGGTTTCGTTGAAGCGGTCGACCGAGCCCATGCGGGTGAGCACCGATTGAAACGTCTGGAGATGGGTGCGCAGATTTTGAAACGCTTCCAGTTCGGTTTCCTTGGCCTGCAATTGCGCCAGCTTGAGATCCATCGGGCGCGCCTCCAGGGCAATCAGTTTTTGCACCAGGCTGGCGGAATCGAAACCGGATTGGATGCCAAAAATGGAAGTGAAAGCCACGGTAAAATCCTTTTCAAAATCTTAAATCGGTGATAGTCTCACCGCTAATCAGTCTAAGGTATTTAACGGCCCCGGATTCATCGAACTTTAGGGGAATAAAGGATTTCCCAGCCGTTCGAGGAGGGTAGAACCAGCCTGATCCGGGCCTAATTGCTTGAATTTTGAGCCTCTAAAATGATATAAATTCTCATGGCCGAACAGTTCGATTTATTTGCAGAAAACCCTCCGGAACCGGCTCCCGAGCCTCCCAAACCAAAAACTTCGGGTCCCCGAATCCAGTATTTTGACCTGGAAACCCAAAAAAGCGCCGATGACGTCGGTGGCTGGGGCAATATCCACAAGATGGGACTCGCCGTCGGGGTGGTGTGGGACAGCGTGGACGAGGACTACTTCACCTACCTGGAAGCGGATGCGCTGAAGCTGGTTGACAAGCTCAAGACCGCCGATCTGGTGGTGGGCTTCAATGTCATCGGATTCGATTACACCGTCCTGCAACCTTACGCCAACGAGAAGCACATCGACCTGCAGGAAATTCCTACCTTCGACATGCTGACCGATGTGCACAAGAAACTGAATCACCGCCTCAGCCTCAACAACCTCGCCGAGTGCTCGCTGGGCGCGCAGAAAACTGCCGACGGGCTGGAGTCGCTTCGCTGGTGGAAGGAATACCTCGCGGGGGACAAGGCGAAGCTCGACCAGATCATCGAGTACTGCAAGATGGACGTCAAGATCACCCGCGACCTGTTCCTGTTCGGCGCCGACAACGGTTACGTCGAATACACCAGCCGCAGTAAAAACGGCAAACTCCGCCTCAACGTCGACTGGAAGGTCGACCGCCTGGTCAAAAGCACATCATAAGCCCCTCCAAAACTATTGCCTGAAAAGCGCATAAAATCCCTCTATACTGGTGTTGTGTTTTAGCTGAAACGTCCAGAGGGAAAAGCATGTCCCATTCTAATGAAGAAGATTCAAAAGAAGGAAATGTCGAGTCTAACTCTGACTCGGACCGAGGGGATATTAAATCTGTTTTACCCTATGCGCTTCGCTCTTTTGGAATTGCTCTATTGTTGTTGGGTGTGGTTTTTTCCGCTATGCATTTCTTCAATGAATTTAATTCCTCCGCAGGCTTGATGGTCCTTGTTGCCGAATCCCTTAAAAAATCTTTAGAACTAATTTTTCTGTCGTTGGTGGGGGCCATAGTAGGACCATTTTTGGCAGTAACTTATAATTCCGGCTATATTCTTTGGTATTTCTTAGTGGTATTCGCTCTTGCAATTGTTTTGTTTGGTGTGGGCTGTCAATTCTGGAAACGTTGGTGGGGTCAATCTTTGGGAATTTTTATGGCTGCTTGCAGGTTTCATGTCTCTAGGTCAGCATGCTTAGGGTTTGTGGTTGCTTTCATTGCAGGAATACTTTTGGTGCAACCAGTTTGGGCGGGCGAGAAGGCCAGCACCTGTTACGGCACTCCGGCGAACGGGACTTTAAAAAACGGCAAAGCTCTGCCTGTGAAAGGCAAAAACTTTGAGCCGTACAGTCGGTTGGGTGTGACGCTGGGACGCCACTACGTTCACAGTACCGTTAGGGATATTGTGATGGAGACCTATCAGAAGCTGGCGAAACAGTTTCCAGAAACAAAGTTCATGTATGGTGAAACCGGATGGGAAGAGGGCGGCGAGTTCTCCCCGCACAAGACGCACCGCAACGGTACGTCGGTTGACTTTATGGTGCCGGTGCTTGACAAGAAGAGTAAGTCGGTCGCGCTTCCCACCAGTGCGTTCAACAAGTTCGGTTACGGCATTGAGTTCGATAAGAAGGGGAAATATGAAGAGTTGACCATCGACTTCGAAGCCCTGGCCGCCCACATTTATTTTTTAGACGAAACTGCCCACCAGAACAAGGTGGGCATCAAACGCGTGATTTTCGATCCCCGGTTGCAACCCCTGTTGTTCAAGACGAAATACGGCAGGAAATTGAAAGGGAAGTTGAAATTCAATACCAAACAGGCCTGGGTCCGCCACGACGAGCACATCCACGTCGATTTCGTCATCCCGTGTGAAAAGAAGAAATCCTGAGAGACTGTGCCCTAGCTCGGAGGTCAGCCCAAGACCCAAATGAAGATCAGGGCGGCCAGGCCCAAAGTATTGATCATCATGCCGTTCAGCCGGTGGTAGCCGGATAATTTCAGCGATAGAAGGAATCCCACTAGAAAACAAGTGGGGGGAACAGCAAAAGCGATAAGTCCTGTAAAAAGAATAACCGGATCCTCATGGCCAACGGGTTTATAGAAAATATCCAAAAGTAGAAAGAAAAACCAGGGGACAATTCCTGCGGAGAAAAACACATAGGGCAGGGGGATTTTTGCGTTACTGATGGGCATGGCCCTTGTCCTTGCGGGAGAGTTGCTTTATCCGGCTTTCACTGAACTCAGCAGTTTGTCGATGATGTCGGTGGGTTTGATGTTTTCGGCTTCGGCTTTGAAGTTGAGGATGATGCGGTGCTCCAGCACCTGCCGGGCGACACTGCGGATGTCTTCGACGGTGGCGGCGACACGGTTGTCCATCAGCGCCCGCGCCTTGGCGGCCAGCACCAGATATTGTGACGCCCGGGGTCCGGCGCCCCAGTTGACCCATTCGTTGACGAAGGTCGGCGTCGCGCCGTTGCCGGGTCGACTGCTCTGTACCAGGTCGACCGCGTAGTGCGCGACATGTTCGGCCACCGGCACGCGCGGCACGAGGTTCTGCAGTTCCAGAATACGATCGGCGGTCAGCACCACTTCCAGCTCCGGTTTGTATCCGGAGGTGGTGGAAAGGGCGATCTGCACTTCCTCTTCTTTCGTCGGGTAATCGACGTTGACGATGAACATGAACCGGTCCAACTGTGCTTCGGGAAGCGGGTAGGTGCCTTCGTGTTCGATCGGATTCTGCGTGGCGAATACCAGAAACGGCTGGTCCAGTGTGTGGGTTTGCGCGCCGACGGTGACTTGCTGTTCCTGCATGGCCTGAAGCAGGGCCGCCTGTGTCTTGGGCGGCGTGCGGTTGATCTCGTCCGCCAGGATGATGTTGGAAAAGATCGGACCCTTGATGAAGCGGAACTCACGGTGCTTGGTCGCCTGGTCTTCGTACAGGATTTCCGTTCCGGTGATGTCCGACGGCATCAGGTCAGGCGTGAACTGGATTCGGCTGAACTTGAGGTTGAGGATTTTCGCCAGCGAGCTGACCAGCAGAGTTTTCGCCAGGCCGGGAACGCCGACGAACAGGCAATGCCCGCGCGAGAACAGGGCGACCAGTAAATCCTCGATCACGGCGTCCTGCCCGACGATCACCTTATGAATTTCGGAGGTGACTTTTTTCCTGGCTTCCAGCAGTTCCCTGGCCAGTTCCAGATCCTGTGCCGATGTTTCGGTGGTCATGAATATTCCTTTAAAAAGGGAGATCCATAAAAAAGAATCTCCTGCGGCATGAGGTATTTCCCCTCCTTACTAAGGAGGGGATGCAGGGGAGGTTGTGGTGCCACCTTCCTTGAATTGTTAGGGGTTTATAACCTCTAAAAACCCCACCCCACCTGTATCCTCCCCTCAGTAAAGGGAGGATTTCTGTATAAAAGGGTTTCGCGATTCAGTTTAATCTATTTTATATAGCTATACAACAAGCCCTGCTGTTCCATCTTTTCCGCCTGGTCCAGCGCCGCATAGATATTGATGAGTCGAGCGTGCACCAGGGGATTGAACGGGTTGATGCGCACCGCTTTCTGAAAAAAATCCTCAGCCATCGCGTAATCTTTTTTCATATAAAACAGTTCGCCGAGGTGCGTCAGCGTGGTGGCAAACTGTGGATAAAAGTTGAGACTGGTCCTCAGAAGGTCTTCCGCCTGGTTGAAATCCTTTTGCAGGAGATAGGTGCCGGCCAGTTTGTTGTAAAGTATGGGAGACAGCATTTTCGATTCTTCGATGGCCTTCTGATATTCGATGATCGCCGCCTTGATGTGCTGCCGGGCCTTCAAAATGTCGCCCAGCAGGGTGAGATCATGCGCCCGTTGATTGCCCGCCTCCTCCAGCGCGGCTTCCTTGGCCATTTCTTTTTCGTCCTTCGAGCGGTTATTTTTGAATTGGAATTTCAACACCGTCAGTCCGGGAATTTTTCTAAGTTTGCGGCCACCCATGTGGTTTTTCCATGCGGTTTGGAAATCGGTCAGGTTCTGGCCGATGGCGGATTCCAGTGCATTTTCAAACGGCGTTCCCAAAGCGAGGTCCGTAGCCAGTTGTTCCAGGACGGACTCGCCCTTTACCTGCACCATGTAATCGACCATCGTGGCGACCTCGGCGTAGGCGAGTTGAACGTCTTCGGCGCTTTTGAGTTTGGCCAGCGACGGCATCATGTCTTCCAGCGCAACCATATAGTCGTTGGCCAGTCCGTTGGCCAGGATGGTCTCCATGATGGGTGTCATGTACTGGGGGTCATCCCGCCAGCGTGTTTCCAGGTATTTGGCGTAGCCTTCGTGGAGCCATAGTGGCGCGTTGTTGTAGCTTTTACTGCTGAGCAGAAAATGCGTGTACTCGTGGCTCAGCGTATCCATCCAGTCGTAGCCGCGGACCAGCGAGCCGGGGGAGATCATCATCAGCCGGTTATACTTGCAGAGCGCCACCGTTCCCGAGGTGACGATATCTTTCAGCGTCAGGGGAGAGATGCGCGCAAAGGGGATGCGGTCGGGATAAATCTCAACCAGCACTTTTTTCTTCGGGAAATAACCGAGAATCTTTCCCAACACTTCATAGGATCTCTCCAGTACCTCTTTCGCGTAAGGGATGAGAACCTGATCGGGCCCGTCGACGTAGCGGAATATAAAATGTTCCGATTCCTGCGAGACAAACACCGAGGTCGCCTCGCGGGTGTTTTTGACGAGAGTTTTAAATTCCTTTACCGTGTGGTACTTGTCGTCGACGGTTTCCAGAATTTTCCAGGCCTTCTCGTAGTTGCCCTTGTAGAATTCAACCCTCGCGTAAAGAAAATGGACGTCGCCCGAGTTCGGGTATTTCTCCAGAAGTTTTTGCGTTTGCGCTTCCGCTTCTTCGAACCTCCACTGGTCGATCAATACATATCCTTCGGTAACCTCGCTCTGCAGATCGGCATGCGCCAGATTCTGGAACGCGGACAGCAGGGCCAGCGTTCCGGCTATCATGGTGATTTGTTTCAACCAACGCTTCATTTCACCAGTTCCTTGTAGTATTCCCCGATCATTCGTTCGTACTGTTTGGGATATTTGTTTTTCATGGCTTTCAAGATTTCCTCCCGGAACTGACCGGGCACCTTGTACTGATCCTCGCCGGGCAGAGTGACCTTTTCCTGCTGCATACGAGTGGAACTGCCGCCACGCTGGCCGTCGGGCGCCTGCCCCTGCCCGAGCCGCATCGTGCGTTGACTCCGGGATCGGCTGGGCCGTTGACTGGCTTCTTTCAACTGATCCAGCATTTCGCGTGTTTCAGAAAGCTGACGCAGAGCCTGGTTTTCCGATTCGATGCTTTCCGGAACCTGTCCCTTCTGCAGTCTGTTTTCAGCTGATTTCATATGCCGTCCGCTGGAACTCATTTTGTTAGACAGCATGGGACTGATCATGGGATTGTCACGGTTCATTTGCTGAAACATTTGGGACAACTCGTCTGATTTCTGCCTCAGGCTTTTTTGTTCGCCGGACATCTTCTGCATGTCCTGCTGATCCTTTTGAGAGATCAAATTTTGATAATTCTGCTTGAGATCTTGCATCATTGTTCCCAGCTTCTTGGATATCTCGCTGTTGATTTGCGCGACGGTCATCAGGTCGACCTTCATTTGATCCAGCAATTCCGGGTTCAGCTTGCGGGCGGTTCGGAAATGGTTTTGCCAGCGGAACACCTCGGGATAGGTGTTTTTGAAGAGTGCGCTGAACTCGAACAGGTCCATTAATTCGGTGAATTCTTCCAGCTTGTTATATTTTTCCAGTAATTCCGGCAGATAATTTTTGTAGCCGTAAAACATTTTCATCTGAAGCGTCTGTTGCTCTTCGATATTGGCGGTCAATTCCTCGCGAGCCTTGTTGAGTTTTGTGAAATTGTTCCGGAGTTTGGGTTTGCCGACGGAGTCCAGCGCTTCCTGGTTCAATTGCTGGATCCGCTCACTGATTTTCGCTTCCTGGTCCATCAGGACGAGGAGCTGTTTCATGTCCGGGTGGGTGTCGAGAATGCGCTCATCTTTATGGAGGATTGCCAGAATGGCCTGCACATCCTTCCGTAGATCGGCAAAGAAACTTTCCAGACGGTTTTCAAATTTTTCCGATTGTTTGGAGCGCAGGGATTTATTCAGTTGCGTGGTCTGGTCGAGCAGGCTTTTCTGGCCGTCTTCCAGTTTTCCGATTTTTTCGAGTGCTTCATCCAGTTTTTGCATGATCTGCATGTCCACCAGATTTTCCTGATTGGCGTCCATGTCGTTCAATTGCTCGGAAAAAGCCCGCAAGTCATCCGCCAGTTTCTCCAATTCCTCCATGGCCTCATCTGTTTTTCCCTTGTTGACCAGATCCATTAATTTTTCCAGCGAGGCGGAAAAGGATTCCATGTTGAGATTTTCAAAGGCATTGGGATTGAGGAATTCATCCGCCATTCCCTGATTCTGTCGAGCCAGTTGTTCCATGATTTGCTGAAGGGTTTCCTTGATTTTTTCAAGCGCCCGCTTGAATTGCGGAGCATTGGCCTTGCCCTTCTTGTCTTTCACTTTCTGGAATTCCTCCCGCAGGGATTCTGTCAATTCGGTCAGAGTCTGTTCCAGGTTCATCGCCTGTTCCATCCGCTCCCGGTTCAGAATTTTAATAAGGAATATAATATCCCTCTCCAGATGCGTGATGAGCCGCTCCTGCACACTTTCCAGGGGAGGAAAATTCAAGCCGATGGGAGTGGCCTTGATCATGGCGTTGGTGATCCGGTTCATGGCATCAATCTGGTCTTGCCGGATTTCATTGAATCCGGAAATGATCGTGCTGAGGAGAGTTAAATAGGGTTGGGGAAAGGATTCGATTTCCCTGGCCTGAACCTCGATCGATTGTGCCAGTCCAATGATATCGATTAACTGGTTTGTACTGCTGGCCAGTACCAGTTTGAGTTTCCCCAGGCCCTCGGGTGAGTTTTTCAATTCGGTGATGTCGGTTACCAGGCTTACCGCAAGCAGAGCGACCATTTTGTCGACCAACTCTTCCTGGAGGGCCAGCAAGTCTACTCTTTTTTTCTGCTCGTCGAATACATCAAAGGTAAAAGCCTCGGATTGGCCGGTGTTGGGACCGAAAACATTATCGTTGTCTTCGATTTCAAGATAGTAGTGAACGCGGTCGCCGGGTTGCAGATTCATCGTGCTGAGTTCCCAGGTGAATCCGTCTTTGATTTCTTTTTGAGTTCCCTTGATCCGCTTGATGGTTTTTCTCTGAATACGGCCCTCGATATCGATAACCAGATCAATTTTATGAATGCCGAAATCATCACTTCCTTCGTAGAAAAACTGGACCTTGTTGTTCAGATAGTAGACGGGTTTGGGATTGGCCAGAAAAATGATGATCCTGGGCGCACGATCTTTAAGCAGGGAAATGGGATATTTCTCGTCAACCAGGGTTTTCTTTCCTTCAGATGATTTGAGTCGAAACTGGTAAAAGCCCGGTTCTTTAACCATGAAACGCCCTTCAATCCCTGTGGAATTGTTAACGGTCATGGACAGGTTGTCTTTGCCGTTCAACACCAGGGATGCTCCATCTACAGGATGGTTTGTCTTGGCTTGCAGAAGAACTTCAGTTCCGGGAAGGACTTCGATTTTTCCATCGGACGGGTTATGGGTAACCGGTTTTTTTCTGGTGTATGCCGGATAGTTGAACGTCAGGCTCAGATCCTTTATGGCGTACTGAATCTCCTTTGCCGGAGGGGGAGGGACCGGGCCGGATGAGTCGGAGGCGACGGCGGCCTTTGCCAGCGCCGGGGGTTGAATCCAATTCTGGTAACCTCGAGACAAAAAATCCGGCAGGAGAAGGGATGTTGCCAGCGCAATCATAAATATCCCGGCGGTCCATTGACCCCTCCGAACCAGAGAACCTCGGGGAACGATCTCACTCACATTCAGGGTTTGGATGCGCTGACCGGTCCTCCGGATCAATTCGCGGATCATGTCCTGCGACAGGCCGGAGGGGGAGGGGTTGCTTAATTGCGGTTCCAGTTGTACCGCACTGATCAGTGAGTTGTTGAGATCCGCAACCTGATGTTCCACCCACAGGGCGGTTTGCTGAGGCAGAGTTTTTAAAAACAGCCTTTTAAACAGTAACAGAATCACCCCGATTGCCAAAAAGGTGGTCCATATTATGAGGATAGGAGCCAAAACGGGGCGGGGGTTGTCGGAAAAGTAAGCGAACAGGTTTGCCATCAACCCGCCGGCTACCGCCAGGGCGAGATAAAGCAGTATCCCTCGGACGAAATGAACATTTTTTCGCCTTTTATGGACGCGGTCGAGAAAACTTTTAATTGTAGAGGATGAATCCATTAAAACCCCGAAAACTCTAGGAGACTTAAGGCCATTTTATTACATCCGTGGGTGCTTTTCCCCTCAAAAGGGAGGATAAAACGAAGACGGTCGGGAAAGCGGGCTTTTGCCCGGCGAAGAAGGTAATTATACTCAACCCGAATTATTTCAATGAGTTATTCGATTAACGGCAACGCAAGTTGCTAGGCGGATCCAGGGTTATTATTGTTGCCCTTGGAATCATTTCCTTTCAAAAAAGGACCGAATAATTCAATAGGAAGCGGAAAAAATGTGGTCGTGGTTTTGTCCACCGATATATCCAGCATGGTCTGCAGAAACCGCAATTGCAGAGCTGGCGGGTGTTGGTTGATGATATCCGCCGCGTCGCCGATTTTTGCCGCGGCTTCGAATTCGCCGAGGGAATGAATGACCTTGGCGCGCCGTTCGCGTTCCGCCTCCGCCTGCTTGGCAAGCGCCCTCTGCATTTCCTGCGGCAGGTCGACGTTTTTCACCTCCACGTTGGCAACCTTGATCCCCCAGGGTTCGGTCTGATCGTCGATCACTTTTTGCAGGTGATTGTTGATTTCCTCGCGGTTGGACAGCAGGTCGTCGAGCTGGCTTTGCCCCAGAATACTGCGCAGGGTGGTCTGGCAGATTTGGGATGTGGCGTAAAGGAAATCTTCCACCTCAATAATGGCTTTTCGGGGATCGATCACCCGGAAATACACCACCGCGTTGACTTTCACCGTAACGTTGTCCTTGGTGATGATGTCCTGCGGCGGCACATCCATCACCACGGTACGCAGGCTGACCTTGACCATTTTTTGCACACCGGGGATGACGATAATGATGCCGGGTCCTTTGACTTTATAAAATTTTCCTAAAAGGAATATAACTCCGCGTTCGTACTCGCGAAGGATTTTGATCGCGCTGAACACGATCATGAGGAGCAGAATTAAAGCAAAGTAGACTGGTTGCATGACGGTCACCCCCTGGAAACGGTTAAAATTCCATTACCCGTATGATACCAGTATTTTGATGGGTACCCCGAAAAAAGATGGATGGTGATTGAATATTCGGGCAATTACAGAGCTGTGGTAAACTTTTAAAATGAGTATCCATCCTTCCCGCAAAGCCTTTAAGCCTATTCAAATCCCCGGCATTGGGATTTGGGTGCTACTGATATTCCTTTGGCCGGTTCCGGGAATTTCTGCAAGTGAAATCCCACTGGAAGTTTCTACCCGGTCCCAGGTTTCCCCGGAGGGTAAAGTTACGATTGCTCTCACGTTGAAAAATTCCGGCCGCGAGTCTTTATATCATCTTCATCCGATGTTCCATTTTCACCACACGATGTCCCGCATGCCGGTGATTCACAGGTTGAATCCCGGCCAAAGTGTAACGCTGGAGAATACCCAGCATCCTCCGGTGAGAATTGTCGGAAGTTATCCGGTCGTGGCCATGGTTCGTTATCAGGAAACAGAAAAAGATTCAGAATCCCACACGAGTGTCCATACCGATTCCTTTTATTTTGAAGAGCGGATGCCTTCACTGGTCAAAGGTGAAATTGGTTCCGATGTAAATGAGGATACCTCTCAGGTTAAAATTCTGCTGAGGAATCCGTCATCATCGTTTAAAAATGTTCGGTTGATGTTGCTCTTGCCGCCGGAACTGGTCGCCGAGCAACATAAGGGGATACTGGGGTTTACCCTTCGTGGCGGAGAGGAGAAGTATTTCGAGGTGCCGGTGCGCAAGGTTTCCGGCCTCCAGGGCGGTGTTTACCCCGTTCACCTGCTGGTGGAATACGGAGAATTGATGAAACACTATTCC
>JAOUPX010000186.1 GCA_029879645.1 Nitrospinota bacterium | reverse complement strand
AGGTTGAGTTTCCAATGCGAAGGGGGGGATTCGAACCCCCACGGTTGCCCACTGGATCCTAAATCCAGCGCGTCTGCCAGTTCCGCCACCCTCGCGCATATTAAACCATCGATTAAAACACCTTTTAAATTACCTGTCAAACCAGTTCATGAGCGCGGAATCCGGGTGACGGGATGGATAAGAGGAATTATTCCAAAAAACTGAAAACCTCCCCTTACGAATAACGCCAAGGGGAGGCTTATTGGAAATAGGATACGGCTCTGCCTGATTCAATGAGGAAGGGACGGTCGCCAAACAGGTATGCCCTGATCTGCGTGAAACCTTAGTGGCCTTCGACCGTTCTTTCCACCACTTTATATTCCACCGTAACATCCCGCGCGGGAAACTCGAAATTCAACTCAATGGTTTCACCGGCTTTGATCTCGACTGCCTGCTCAAAGATGTGCGGCTCGTCATATACCGGACGATTATCGGCTGCAAATTCCTTGATATTGTATCCCTCATGCCAGGCCACCAGGGTGTATTTGCCCGGCGGGATTTGAGAAATTTCAAACTGGCCTTTATGGTCGGTGATGGAATAATAAGGATGAGAAAAACCCAGCATCCATCCGTTCATGTGAATATGGGTATCGCATTGGATTCTATTGACACCCTTAACGCGCTTCAATTGCTTTTGGCTCATACGATTCGGGTCCGGCAGGGGTATATTAAACAACGTTGCGCCGTTGTCTCCAAATGCATGCGGATTGTGCAACAAGTTCTCCATATTATAAAATCCAACTTTGCGGGTACGAACGAAGCCAAAAACATGCTCCTCAAAGTTACAAAGTGCGCTGTCCGGCCTTTGTTCCTTATCTTTCCCGGCATGAAGCACCCGAGGGCTGTCCCGCTTAATCTTCTCTTTCTCATCGGGAAGCGGTTTTCCTTCCGCAATTTCTTCCTTTAAATATATCGCAACGAATTTAACACCTTTATTCTCCGGATTCACCACCAGAGCGGGATTGACCACGGTCTGCCCGCATTTATCCATATGTTTAAACACGGTAATGGGCGGAAGCTTGGGAATATCGCCTTTCCACTTGGCCATTCCGCGGATGGTGCCTCCGTTCGTGACCTCCACTTCCTTATACTTCTCCTTGGCGTGAAGAGGCGTAGATCCCAGGATGAAAACCGCAGCAATGAAAATTCCCGGGAACCAACGCAATGGCTCTTTCTGAATAAAAATTCTTTGTGTCCAATTCATAATACTTTCCTTTGTCTGAATTCTAATTACAATGCCAATACTCTTTTCCCTCGTTTAACTGTTACTTTATTTTCTGGGCAACGGATACCTTCTGCTCCAAAAGCTCCAGAGGTCTGGCCGCAAGATTGACCTGTTCCTCGCTGGTATAGGACAACACACGTTTGAAGTCCATGGGATCCCAAACCTGGATATTTGTAATCGGCTCCGCCTCGTCACCCTGACGTTCCCTGTCGATCAATCGTTGGATGACATCCACCGGTTTCCCCTGGCGAATGGCTTCCAACTGGGAATTCATGACAAGAGCAATATCGTCTTCGGTAGCGGCTTTTTTCTTGCCGCGGGCATAGGACCTGGAAATAAAAAAGTAGGGGTCTTTGGGAGGAACATCGGGATAGGCGATGCCGTTCTGGGTATCCACGAACATCTTTTTGAATTTCGGACTCTGAACGTAATCCACAATCCGGTAGATTTCGTCATCGGTCAGAACGGATTCCATTTCATCCTGATTTCCCAGCCCCCATTCCGGCATCAACCGGGTGAACCGGCCATTATGCGGAACCTCGAACATATCGTTGCGTGTCCGGGCCAGAGAGTCGCTGTCGAAAGGAATCCCGGTAATCCCTTCACCGGTATAACCGTGACAATGCGCGCAGTTCATCTCAAAAACCTGTCGTCCTGACAATTCCGATCCGCGTTTAAACTTTTGAGCAGGAGGTAATTGCATTGAGGTGCCGTCCCAACGCAACAGCACTTCCCGCTCCACCCATTCTTCGCTATCAATTTTTCCTTCATAATCCATGCTCACTGGAAGCAATACCCCCGCCAGAGTCTTTCCGGGAGAAAGGGGCTTGTAGCCGTACCGTATTTTCCCGCCATACATTTCGGCCCAATGCTTCTGACCATCCAGCTCATTGAACGATTTGTTCTGTCCCGGGGTTCCGATGTTGATGGCAACCTTAGACGCAAGAACGGGAGCGATGCCGAATTTACCATCCCCTTTTCCTAACCAGGGAACCCCATCGTTATCCCAATCCCTGGAGCCCAGGCCAATGCCCAGCTCTCCACTCCTGTTTTCCTCCGATTGAATCATTCCGGACAACATCATGGTCTGGACGGTCCACCGGGGAAATCGCTCAATCAGAGGCTTTACCAAATGGATCGGGGTGGCAAACAACATCTCCCGCCACGCCCTTAATTGGGCCGCGATATCGAGGGCAGTGATAATAACCGTGTCATCTCCAAGACGGCTTCGAAAAATTCCATGCGGTTCGCTCCAGTAATTTTTCCAAACATAGTTCCATAGAATTCTCGCTCCCTCTGAATATTTCGCATCACCGGTGGCTTTATAGGCCTCCAGCAAACCGGCGATCGCAAAAAAGTTGGGTTGACTCAGGTCGCAATCTCCCCTCCTGTCACCCGTAACCACATCGTAAGATTCGCAAATGGAACCTTGAGTTTTCACCACATTCAATATGAAATCCGCATTGTGGGTGATCAGTTTCAGCGCTTTTTTAGTCAGCTCCGGTTCCAGGTTATCGATATCCGGCGTTGAAAGAAGAGCCAGGGGATCCTGCATCCGGTCTATATATTCTTTTAGCCCGATGAAGGTCAAAGTCATATCGACCACCTTCACCTGTGTTCCCGGGCCGGGGTTGTCGAAGCCTTTCAACATCCACCATTTGGTTGATGTCGGCTGCCATTCTGAAACCAACATTCCATTTTGATGGGTATGCATGGCCAGAATATTTTTGAGCACCATGTTGGAAAGGTGGTACGGAACCACCCGGAATCCCTTCTCTACAATTCCTCCATCCACCGGGGGATTTTCAGTAAACATGTCTTTCATCCGATAGGTGGACTGAAACAGATGCGAAAGTCCCCAGAGCAAAGCACCCTGGTCATACAGAAGACTCCTGGGGTCGTCGATATCAAAAGCCCATTGTCGCTCCGGCATATCCCCTGGCAAAAGCAGATTGGGCCAGATACGATGCGGAAAATATCTCAAACCTTTTTGGGGATCATATTTGGCAGGATTGATGCCGCTCAGATTTCCTTTCTCGTCCGCAACCAGTTGCGATTTCAGGGCAAGTGCCTGGTTCACCCGGGTGAGAGCCAGAATTATTCCACGAAAACCTTCTTCGACATCATTGCCTTTGAGAACAATTTTTTTATTCTGGGTTGAAGGTGAAACTCCGGTGTGAGTTCCCTTCCACATATAATCAACCCACATACTGGCTCGTTTGAGCATGATGCCGATACCCCCCATATCCAGGTATTTGGACATACC
>JAOUPX010000184.1 GCA_029879645.1 Nitrospinota bacterium | reverse complement strand
ATCGGTAGGTAGAAGACGATTTTCCTGGATCGAGAACGTTGGGCGCTTTCCGTATTTTTCCCACCAACGCTCCCATTTTTTGGCTTCGAAATATGGAAGGCCGGTCCACTGTTGAAGTTTATCAATTAAATAAGAGTGATTGTTCTTGTTTTCTGGTGTTTAAAAATTATGAATACTCGTACCTGCTGGCCCCGCTCCCACAGCCACGAACCGGGATAAAGTGTCGCTCCAGGTAATTCTTATTGGACCTATGTTAGGGATGGTTTGGCTCGTCCAGTTCACGCCATCCGGGCAAGTAAGAATAATATCGCCGCCACCCAAAGCAGCGAAAACGGAACCGTTCCAAATGACTTTATGAAAAAATCCTGTAGTACCTTAAGTTTGGGGAGTCTAAGTCACGCCGTCCGGGCTGGTGAAGACCTTGCCAAATTTGCCTTATCTTTTACCTCTAAAAAGCAAACTCAAAAAGATGTTGAACCCTGGTGAAAAGGGCGGACAAAAGGAGGCCGCAAGGCGAGCGTGTGGATGCTATCTGGAAAGATATAAAAGGTAAAAACAGCGAGGGAAAAACTGGCGTCCCCAGCGGGATTCGAACCCGCGTCGCCGGCGTGAAAGGCCGGTGTCCTGGACCAGGCTAGACGATGGGGACTGAGTATGGTATTTGATGCAGATAGAAAGTGGTGAGCCGCGAAGGATTCGAACCTTCGACCCACGCCTTAAAAGGGCGTTGCTCTACCAACTGAGCTAGCGGCCCGTGATACACTCACGTGAACACGTAAAGCGTTAAAAATTATCAGACTCGCCCCGCCATGTCAATGAGTTTTAGGTTTTATTTGGCTTGATTTTACCCGACCCCCCTCATAAAATGGCTTTTTAGTGATTATTCCCCCCATACTCAAGGCAACGCGTGGAAAAGTCGGAAAAAATCTGGATGGACGGGGCACTGGTTCCCTGGCACGAGGCGAATGTTCACGTCCTCACTCACACCCTGCATTACGGTTACGGGGTATTCGAAGGTATCCGCTGTTACCGCATGGAAAACGGCAAATCGTCCATTTTCCGCCTGCCGGAACACGTCGACCGTCTGTTTAATTCGGCCAAAATTCTTGGCATCAACGTTCCTTTTTCAAATGATGATGTCAGGAAAGCCATCATCGAGGTCGTCCAGGTTAATAAACTGGAAGAATGTTATATCCGGCCTCTGATATTCCTGGGCGATAACAAAATGGGCCTCAATCCGGAGGGCGTCAACGTCCGCGTCGCCATCGCCGCCTGGCCGTGGGGCACGTATCTCGGTGACGACGGACTCAACCAGGGCATCCGCGTCCGCACCTCCTCCTTCTCCCGGCATCATGTCAATATCAGCATGACCAAGGCCAAGGCCTGCGGGAACTACATCAATTCCATCCTGGCCAAGGCGGAAGCGGTGCGCGACGGCTACGACGAGGCGATTCTGCTCGATCCCAACGGTTATGTTTCCGAAGGGTCGGGTGAGAATATTTTCATTTGGTATAAGAACACGCTGATCACCCCTCCCCTGTCGAGTAGTTGCCTGGACGGCATCACCCGAGATGCGGTGTTCGGTATCTGTGAGGAATTGAACATTCCTTTAAAGGAAGAAACGTTGACGCGGGATGAGCTGTACCTGGCCGATGAAATTTTCCTGACAGGAACCGCCGCCGAGATCACCCCGATCCGCGAGATCGACAACCGCCATATCAGCAACGGGTCCAAAGGTGAAATCACAGACCGCATCCAGAAAACCTTCTTCGACATCGTCGCCGGCAAAAACCCGAAATTCAAAGACTGGCTGACCCCTGTTTAACGGAGTTCAGCCCGTCCTTTGTGGAAAAACGACCAAAACCTCCCTTTCTGTAAATTTTCGCATTTTCTCCTTTATAAAATAATTCAAAGACTTGTGACATCTCCCTTTGCCTTCTGGCTCGAGCGCGGATAAATAACCTATTCAGGTCATTGACACACCGAATTAGGGCACATATTTTTATTTATGGTCTGCTGGAAGCATAAAAAATTGGCCAGCCGAGCACAACTCGGCGCGAAATTTCCTCAATTATCAGGGTTTGATTTTTTTAGAGGACAAATAAAGGTCTCAAATTAACTCCTACACTTTTTTTGCCTCAGGAATCTCTGGAGGATTTGATATTTGCATTGTTAATTTCAGGGTTTTTATGCGTAGTCCAAAACATTAAAGAGGGGGAAATTTATCATGAAACATCGAACGATCTTTTCAGGAGTTCTGTTTGTTTATCTGCTTTTAACAGCTTCCACCGTTTCTGCATTGCCCACATTCCAGTTTTTTGTAGAAGACAGTACACCCAAAAGTGTGGGTTTTGTCATTTCCGTATCCACGGAATTTGACGTCAGTTCTCTTGTCTTCCCGGAATTCCCTGACGTGCCCCGCCATGTTTTGGCCATGGTACCGATCGCTAAAGTGGCAGCACCTGTCGGCCCTGCTGATTGGTGGAAACCTGCAGTGGTTATCCATCCGGATGAGATTCCTTACCGGGGGGCTCTGTTTTTCACCAGCGGAGATTGCTCCGGCACCGCCTGGATTGGACAATTTCAGATTCACGGTGAATTCGATTCCGCGTTCGATCCCCATGTGGTGATTGGCGACAGCCTTGATCCCAACGTTCGCACCCTGTACGGAGCCGATCCAGCGGCCCCCATTTCCGTGGCGATGGATTTTAATAGTATTATTAACGGCAATAACGGTTGCAATCCGGCTGTCCGAAACATGCAGGCCAAGCCGGCAATTCTATTGGATGCAGACCTGCACGCAACCTATCCTCCGCCCTATAAATTGCAATTCAATGTAAAACCCTGAGGTTAGGGAAATCAGTGAAATCGTGGCGGTCCTTCGGGGCCGCCTTTTCAAAAATGGGATCCTTTACCACCGGAAAACTTGTTCTGATAGCGCTTTCGGCAAAATCCCCTCATTCAAACACTGGCTCACAGAAGTTTAATCTCGAAAATCTGTGAAGTATTTGTCATCCTGAGTCTGTCGACGGCCAACAATCTTTTCTGCGCACCTTGGAATTCCATCCCGTTCTCCATCTTCCAATTAGTTCCTTAAGCAGGCTGAATTCAACCTGATTCCTCCAACCTTTCCCTTTCACCCACTACTCATTTCAGCAGTCAGTCACCCTGAATAGGTAATCCTAACTTGACAGTATTTGGATTACCGATATACTGACAAGTCTAATTTAATCATACCGTTATTTGGGAGGGTAGCCATGTCTCGATGGGCCGTCAGTTTTACGATTGTCTTTTCCCTGTTCCTGTTTCAGTCTCCTGTTGCTTCCAAACCAATAGTAGATGCTGAACCACATGCTCCCGCCTCTAAGTCTGGGGTGGATACCAGGATCGTTTCCGGATTAGACGCAGACTGGCAAAAGACGCCCTCCCCTTTTGCACAACAATCCGGCGGATTCACCCTGAAGATCGGTGACGGACGCCAGGGACAGATCGTTTTTCCTGCGGTTCTCAATGCGCAGAATCCCATCATCATACAAATTCAAAACGATAAAGTTCAGCAAGCCCTGGCCTCCGGCGGCACCT
>JAOUPX010000185.1 GCA_029879645.1 Nitrospinota bacterium | reverse complement strand
CTGATCGCCGCCGCCAGGGTGCAGAAGTCCATCCTCTTTCCCGGCGACGAAGGCGACCCGTTTTACACCTATGCCGAGTTGTACGACGACGTTGTCGGCCAGCCCTGCCTCGACGAGTTCATTGCGAGATACTTAAACTTCGTGTTCGAAAATTACAACATTGAACGGGAGAAGGTGAAACTGCTGTCCATCGGTTGCGGCACGGGGATCGTCGAAGATTACATGATTCAGAAACTCGGCCTGCCCGGCGACCGTCTGCTGGGCATCGACAAATCGGAGGCGATGGTACAGGTGGCTGCTCGCCGCATCACTGCCAAAGCGGAAGATATTCTGGCGCTGGGCGATCAGACGTGGGACGTCACCTACTGCGGCCTCAACGTGTTTCAGTACCTGTCGCCGGAGCAGTTGGACGAGGCGCTGGCGGTGACGGCGCAGATCACCAAGCCCGGTGGATACTTTTTCGGTGACTTCATCACGCCGGATCATATTCGTACTTATCCGCACGTTATCCGGTCGAAGACCGGAAACGTCATCTCCCTGCGCAATCCGGTGTTGATCGAGCAGGGTAACCATACGTACCAGCAAAGCGAGATTTTAAACGTTAGCCGCAACAACGACCGGCTCCTCATCACCAACGAGGGTAAGCACCTGAGGTTCCTGCCGCCGATGTGGCGTCTGAGGCAGGAATTCGAAAAAGCGTTCCAAGGTAAAGTGGATATATACGACGCCGTGACACTGAACCCAATCGGCGCCAAAGCCGACACCTGCCCCTCCACCCGCTACCTCCTCGTGGCACAGAAAGGTCCAGTGTGAGCTAATGACACGAAAGACCGATAAGTTTCCCATCATAATAAGATTTACTTTATTTCTGGGAATGGTGATTTTCCTCTTATTCTCTTATCAACTGTTCCAACATGCATTCTCCATGATTAAAACCGGTATAATGGTAGAGCCCCGCTACTATATTCATGGTGGAATAATCGGGATTATAGGTTTGGCCACCCTGTTATCATCATTCCTATATGGCTATAAAGTATTTCAACCCTTGAGAAAGCATGGATGGATTGAGCATAGACTGGTCCTCATTGCATTCGTTTCTTTCATTTTTGTACGTTTGTCATTAGAAATCGGTTTTTACCACCAGGCTACCTTGCGGGGCTTTGATTCCAATGCCAAATACGATCTGTACCATTTTTATTTGGCCTGTAACAATTATTGGAAAGTTAACGGAGCGAAAAAGAATTGCACCCTGGAAACCGTGACCCTTCCGCCCTATGGTTTATCCTTTAGCAAAAATGTTTCAATGGAAGGCCAGGGTACCGCAAAAACCTTCCTTGCCACCGCGGAACATTCCCGGACCGAAATCCCATATACCATAGACTTTGAAGGAAGCATCCGGAAAACTCCAAGCTGAATGGCTTCCGACACCCTCGACCCACTACCTCCTCCTGGCTCAAAAAGGCAAGTAATGCGTTATCATTGAATCCGGAAGATTAAAAAGTCCCTTCTCCCCGGGTGGGAGAAGGTTAGGATGAGGGGGATCCATGAGTTCTTCCGATTTTCGCAAACACCTGCGGCACAACCTCACCGATGCTGAACGCAAACTATGGGGTGCTTTGCGGGACCGCCAATTGCAAGGTCATAAATTTCGCAGGCAGGTTTCACTCGCCAACTATGTGGTGGATTTTGTCTGTCTGGAAAAGCAGGTTGTCGTGGAGGTGGATGGCGGTCAGCATATGGATAATGCCGGGGATGAAGAACGCACTGCTGTTCTGGAAAAACAGGGCTTTCTTGTTTTGCGATTTTGGAACAACGAGGTGTTGAAAAACCTGGATGGGGTTCTACAAGTGCTCATGGAGCATCTGGAAAAGAGGTAGAACATCATGCACCCTCACCCCAGCCCTCTCCCATCAAGGGAGAGGGGGTATAATCGGTCCTGCGCCATGCGGGAATCATTCTGCAAACGATCAACCGCCTCGAAGTTTAAAAATTCCTTCTCCCCTGCATGGGTGGGAGAATAAATGGCTCTGCACTATGCGGATACAAATCTTAAAGTAATCACCGCATGGAAATTTAAAAGTCCCTTCTCCACTGGCGGGAGGATCATGAGAGGGGGAATTATTAGTTTCGGCACAATGCAGGAGTGAATCCACAAACAATCAACCGCTCGCAAGTTTAAAGTTCCTTCTCCCCTGGTGGGAGAAGGTTAGGATGAGGGGGAATAATGATCCCATCCTTTTGTGCGAAAACGAATTAAGACCCGAAATTGTAAAACTACAAGTCTATGGAAACCTTTCAACTTAAAAAATGGGAAGAACTTGCTGAATATAGCAAGACCCCTTATTTTAATCGAACAGGATCAGGTTGGGTTTTTCGTCGCCCAATTTCCGGACTTGCTCCACAAACTGCTTCGCCAGGCCAACCTTACCCCTCAGGAATTTAAAGAACTTTATTTTTATTTCTCAACCCGCTACATCCTCCTCGCACAGAAGAAGCTAGAGTGACGCTGGACCCAATATTGACTAGAAAACGGTCACGAGGAATCTAAAAATTCATCTAATTTCTGAGCAACCCCTTTAAAAATCTCTGTCACCACATAATATAAGGGGCCATCTTCGGTAACTAAAATATAATTATTTTTAATTGCTGTATCCGCAATGAGTGCATCTTTGGGGTTATTTTTCCTTTTATCCTTTTTGTCTAATTCCATCCGAATTTTCTTAACCAGACCATCACTGGAATATCTTCCTGTACCATACCTAGATATTCCATAAAGACCTGACTCAGTGGATACTAATTTAGATATTTCATTAAAGATTGAAAGTAAATCATTTCGACGATTAATATTAGGTGTATTGACAATCTCATCCTTTTGAATATGAGTAGCAAAAAATATTTTATTTGGGCTCTTAAACATATTTAGATTCAAACTATCATCTAAAATCCTATTAAAGATATTGGTGTCAACCATATACCTTTTCATTTATTTCTCCACAGCCTTACAAATTTTCTCGGCGATTGGCTTCGTGATGCCGGGGAGTTTTTGCAAGTCTTCGAGGCTGGCGTTTTTAATGTTCTCGATACTGCCGAATTCTTTCAGCAACATCAGCCGCCGCTTCTTGCCGATTCCGGGGATACCTTCCAGCACGGAGGACATCGATCCCTTGCCCCTCAGCTTGCGGTGGTAGTCGACGGCGAAACGGTGAGCCTCGTCGCGCACGCGCTGGAGCAGAAACCGCGACGGTGAATTCTCCCTGAACCACACCGGGTCTTTCCGGCCCGCCAGAAACACTTCGTCGGTTTCAACGTTGGTCCGGAATTTTCCTTTCGCTATGCAGGCGAGATCGACCCGGCCTTCCAGCTCCAGGTTCTCCAGAACTTTGAATCCGGTATTGAGATGCCCCTTGCCACCGTCGATCAACACCAGGTCGGGTAACGGCTTGCCTTCGTCCAGCAGGCGCGCGTAGCGGCGCGTCATGACTTCGGTGATCATGGCGTAGTCGTCGATCCCTTCCACCGTTTTGATTTTGAAACGACGGTATTTATCCTTGGCGGATTTCGCGTTCTCGAACACCACCATCG
>JAOUPX010000183.1 GCA_029879645.1 Nitrospinota bacterium | reverse complement strand
AAACCTCCAAATGCTGGTTGAATACTTCGACAAGAAAACAGAAGAGCTGGACAATAAAAAACTCTTCCTAGAAAAAATCGACAGCCAGATCCCCGATACCCTCAAGAAACTCGAAACCCTGAACCGCCGGATGGAGGAAATCAAACACATCGACTCCAGCGTGGGCGGAAAGCTCAAGGAGGTCGACCGGCTGATCAAAAACGCCGACAAGAACGTCAACCGCCTCGAATATTTCCTGGAAAACATATCCAAGCAGGTGGACGAGGTAACGGACTTCAAGGAAATGATGAAAGCCGGTTCCCGCCAGGTCAAGAAAATGACCAAGGTCATTGAGGACCTGGGAGTCAAATTCGATTTTCTGAAACGGGAAGAAGCCAAGATCGACAGTTACGCCAAGGACCGTGAAAACCTGAAAAGCCTTCTGGAGCGGGTCCACGTCGATACCGAAAAACTGCTGGGCCAGGACCCACTGATTCGCGAGACTTTGGAGAAGGTCAAGGACCTGAACCGGGAGATCGGCGACCTCAAGATCGAGGCGAAGAATATCTCCGCCAAAAGCGAGTCGATCCAGGGGGTGGGCGACAAGCTGAAAACTCTGGAGAGCCTGGCCGAGGCGGTCGACAGCAAGATTGCAAAGGTGGCCGAACAGAGCGAGCAGGTCGGTCAAACCGGGGAAAAAATCAATCAGCTGAATTCCTTTTTGACGGAGCAGGTGACCGGCCGGATGGATCAGTTGAAAGAGGATATGAAAACCATTGATACCGCTCAGGAGCAATTGGAGCGGTTTTCAGTAACCGCCGGGGAAACGGATCGGAAGCTCAAGCAGTTTGAAACGGAACTTCAAAAGGCGGAAGAAATCAAGGATGCCATCGCCCGAAACGAGGAGATGAGCCGCGGCGTCGGCCAGATGATGGAAGAGATTGCCCGCAAGAATCCTCTGCTGGAGCAGATTGAGAAAAAGATCGATGATCTCAGCTCCATGGTGATCAATCTGGAAGTGAAAATGGAGAGCCAGCTTCAGAGGAAGGCGCTGATCGAAAAGCTGGAAAAGAAATTTGAGGGATTGGATTTTTATATCGAAGAGGCCGGCCTGAAAATCAACAAGCTGTCCAAGAAGACCGATTTCGTGGAACAGGTCAACGACAAGCTGGACAGCCTGAAGACCCTCTCCGAAAGCCTGGATGACAAGATTCTGGATATCACCAAGGGCAAGGGCGAAGTGGACGCGCAGGAACAGCGCATGAGGGATCATGTCTCCCGGATGGAGCAGGTGGAAGGGGAGCTGAAGTCCCGGTTCACTGAGGCCCAGGAAACGCAGGAGAAACTTTCCCGGATGGAACAGGTTCGCGATCAACTGGATCAGACCGCTCAGAATCTGGACACACGTCTGGCCGCCTTGAAGCAGGAATCCGGTTTTGTCGCCGATATTGAAAACAAGGTGTTGAATCTGGAATCGCTGTTGAAGGATTTGAAAATGCGCCAGGAAATCCTGGAGGAAAAGGAAGAGCAGATTACCCAGGGCGAAAAGAGGATAGAGCAGTTCCAGGGGAAGATTCTGGAACTGGAAACCCGGATCCAGGAGATTCACTCCTCGGAACAGCGGGTGCGGCATACGCAGGAAGCGCTCAGCGAACTGGAAGGGAAACTGGCCAAGATCGATTCCGATAAGAAGCAGGTCGACCAGGAAAAGGAAAATATGCTCCAGGTGTCTCATAATATTGACAAAGCGCTCTCTTTGTCGGAAAGTCTGGAAGAGAAAATAGAACTGCTGTCGGGTAAGACCGGCCAGCTGGAGGATCTGGAAGAGAAATTGAATCGACTTCAGGCCAAAGTCAGCGAAATGAACAAGGATGCGGACACTGTGGGTCATGTGGGCCAGCAGATTGCCGAGTTGAAAATCCTTTTAAATGAAATTGATAAACGAAAGAAAGAGATGTCTTGAGTTGCCATTTAACGGCCGACCGGCTTCCGGTCTGTTTTTCTAAATACCAATCGTCAGATTATTTCATCGTCCTGCCTGTAATAATCCACTGATACGATTCCAATTCCGGGGGGAATTTAATGACTGAAAAGATTCTGGGTGTCATTGGCGGAAGCGGCCTGTACGCCATGAAAGACCTTAAAGTTGTCGACAAGGTTTCCGTTGAGACACCCTTCGGTGAGCCCTCGGACGCAATAGTTGTGGGTGAACTGGAGGGAACCCGCATGGCCTTTCTGCCCCGCCACGGCGTCGGGCACCGGATTCCACCTTCGGAAATCAACTACCGCGCCAACATCTTCGCCATGAAGAAGCTGGGGGTGGAGCGCATCATCTCCGTCAGCGCCGTGGGGAGTATGAAGGAAGAGATCATCCCCGGCCACATCGTGGTGCCCGATCAGTTTATCGACCGCACCTTTGCCCGCAAAACGACGTTTTTCGGCAACGGTATTGTCGGTCACGTCAGTCTGGCCGACCCCATCTGTGATGAACTGCACGAAACGGTTCTGGAATCCAGCCAGCAGGCCGGCGCCAACGTGCATCCCGGCGGCACCTATATCTGCATCGAAGGCCCGCAGTTTTCCACCCGGGCCGAATCGTTTCTGTACCGGAGCTGGGGTGTCGATGTGATCGGTATGACTAATGTCACCGAAGCCAAACTCGCCCGCGAAGCCGGGATTTGTTATGTTACTATTGCCCTCGCCACCGATTACGATTGCTGGCATCAGGAAGAAGAGGCGGTGACCCTCGAAGCGGTTCTTGAAATCATGCATCAAAATGTAGAGTTGGCCCAGTCCATACTCAAGGAAATCGTCAAGAAACCCATTTTAAAACGATCCTGTACCTGCGGCGAGGCGGCCAAAAACGCCATCGTCACCGACCGGAAACTGATTCCGGAGCCGTTGAAAAAGGATCTGGAAATTTTATTCGGAAAATTATGAAACGATCACAGTCAGAATCCCTGTTTGAAAAAGCGCAGAAATATATTCCCGGCGGCGTCAACAGCCCGGTGCGGGCGTTCAAGGCGGTGGGAGGAAATCCCCTGTTTATCGCCAGAGCCAAAGGGGCCCGGATCACCGATGTCGACGGCAACGAGTTTATCGATTATGTCTCGTCCTGGGGACCCATGATCTTCGGTCATGCCCACCCCAGAATCGTGGATGCAATTACCCGGCAGGCTCAATTGGGGACCAGTTACGGAGCGCCGACCGAGTTGGAAACCGAGTTGGCTCAAAAGCTGGTGGAGGCGGTGCCTTCCATCGAATCCGTGCGTCTGGTCAGCTCCGGGACGGAAGCGACCCTCAGTGCGCTTCGGCTCGCCCGCGGATTTACCGGGCGTGACAAGATTGTTAAGTTTGAAGGATGCTACCACGGCCACGGTGACAGCCTGCTGGTCAAAGCCGGGTCAGGTGTGTTGTCATTAGGATTGCCGGATTGTCCGGGGATCGTTTCCGACCTGGCCAAAAATACCCTGACAGTGGCTTATAACGATGCAAAAGCCGTCGAGGAACTGTTCGCGAAAATGGGAAAAGAGATTGCCTGCCTGATCGTGGAACCGGTCGGCGGCAATATGGGGGTTGTCCCACCGCAGCCCGGATTTCTTGAATTACTTCGGAAGGTTACTGCTGAGTCCGGCA
>JAOUPX010000182.1 GCA_029879645.1 Nitrospinota bacterium | reverse complement strand
GTAGGTAAATGCGACCCCGGTAAACCCGGGCAAGAAAATGATTGGGGTAAAGACTCAATACCATGTTCAAATTCAGTTGCGCCACTACAAAATTCTTGTTTTCTATATGCTTAATGGCCTGATCCAAATGCCGGCGAACGGTCATCCGAAGATTTTCCCGCAAAATAAACATCGGCTCCAGAACTGGGAAAACCAGCTTTCCGATTCCATAACGCGCTAAATAAAAATACTTCCGCAGTTTGGTCATAACCCCCGCAATGGCCAGGAAACAGGTTTCATAGGGTCCCGAACCCTTAGGCACAATCATTTGAATTTGGATTGGGCACATTCTAACCAAAGTCCACCATCCCGTCAAATTTTAATCACCATCGCCCGACACTTTTCCCGATGAAAATATTAAGATTTACTTTAAAGGTTACAATTAATTGAATCATCAGAAAATCAATTGGATGATCCACATTTTTGAACGCGTGAACTTTATTGACGACAATTTATGTTTAACAAGACACATTTAATCGAGAAAGCCCTTCAACCGTGATTAAAAAAATTCACTGAAGGATTTAGCAGAACACACCTTAGGTAAACTGCGTGTAGTAATTATAAGTTAAGGAATATTTTCCTGAAGCAGGTTACTTTCAGCTATCATAAATATTCATTAAAGACCTTGCAGGGGATGGCAGCCGTGACCAAGACCAAGGCAATCGCGATTTTTATACTGATCGCAGGCACTCTACTGTATTTTAAAAGTGTCTTGTACCCGCCGGTCTCTCCCTGGGAAAAACATCACCAGGCCGGCCTGAGCGCATACAGTAAAAATAATTATCCGGAGGCTGAAAAGCACTTTAAAGACGCTTTGACGGAAGCAGAAAAACTTCCCACCGGGAATTGGCGTTTATCCCTGACCCTCGGCAATCTTGCGGAAGTTTACCGTTTTCAATCCCTGCACCCTCAAGCGGAACCCTATTATCATCGTTTACTGGACATTGCAGAAAAACAGTTTGGAGCCGACCACCCCAACGTTGCCGCCCATCTTAACAACCTGGCGGCAAATTACCGGGCACAGGGCAAACTGGCGGAGTCCGAACCACTCTACAAAAGGGCTCTGGCTATTTGGGAAAAAAACCTGGGCCCGGACAACCCTCTGACCCTCTTTGCTCTAAAGAATTATGTGGACCTGCTGCTCGAGATGGGCCGTAATGACGAAGCTGAACGCTACCATCCCCGCCTGGATGCACTCGTTGATGAATAATCAAACTGTATTTACCTTCCGTTCCCGCTCTACATCCCAATAAGCATTTAAATCCTTTTGAACATAAGCCAGAACCACCCCTTCACCCAAAATAAAAGCAATGGTAAACCACAAGGAATAGGATACATCCGGCGGCAACATCCTTCCCATTCCGTTAAAAACATAAAATCCCAGAACAACAGCCCACACCCGGTAGGTTCCCTTGAGTTTACGCTTCAGAAACCGCTTCATGACACGCAATTGCAAATACAAAAACACAGCCTGAATCCCTGAAAGACCTAAACTGAAGATATGCTTTAACAGCAGGTTGAACTCCAGCACACGAGCCAGGTCGGCGGCTATTCCATAAAGATAATATGGAATCACCACCACCACGAATAGAAACAATGTCTTCAGCTCGGGGTTTATGTGAATTCGTTTGTAATTCCTGAAATCTCTGTAATTCCTTAGAAACCAGAAATAAAAATAAAACCCAAAAGTAATCCCATACAAAATTAAAAAAATCCCAACCGGCTGGCCTCTGGAGGGCATTTTAAACAGTCTGGAGTACTGGGAAATAATTCCCAGAGAAAAAATCTCTTTGACCGATCGGGTTTTCCCCGTTTTCTTATCGATCAGCAAATCATCCGGGGTCAATTTACCTTCCGACAATAAATCCCGGATATCCCTGGGCACCAGAGGCCGCTTCCTGGTTCTGTGTTTTGCAAGGGTGTACTGTTTCGTCGAAAACTCGATCACTTCAGAGTGTTGTGCCAGCTTTTTCTTCGCTTTCAGCCCAAAAAATAAACCCAGAAAAACCATCGCAAAAATAAACGTGAATGACCATTTACCATTGGCCACCACCGCTAAATCATATATTCCGTGCAGAACCACAACAAGTCCCAGGCCCTTCAAAAATTCTTTTTCGGGCTCAACACTGAACTTGGCCTTGCCCATAAAATAACCCAGGATGATTCCTTCGAACGCGTGCCCGGGAACGGCGGTGAGCATGCGCAGGACTCCCGTCTCCTGGCCGAGAGGAAGAACATAAAACAGGTTTTCAACTGTGGCAAAGCCACATCCGACAATCCCTCCATAAACGATTCCATCAAATGGCTCACTGAAATCCCGGCTGTCATAAATAAAAGCCTTGAGGAATAAAAATTTACACGCCTCCTCCACAAGCGCCACTCCAATGAACGCATAGAAAATCTTGGCACCCCACATCGGGTCGGGACTCTCAATGAAAATTTTTTCCAGTTCAAAAAATCTTTCGAATACCCCCTCAAAATAGCTGGTCGGGAAACAGGCCAGTCCTCCGAGCAAAAATCCCTTGATCACTGAAGCCTTTGGCTCAGGCTCCCACTTGTCGGAGTAATACAAATAAACCGCCAAGGCGATACCGGGACCTACCGCCAGGTACAGCAAACTGAATATTTCGAATCCTCCGCTCATTTGAATTCCTGATAAATTTCACTGCAAACAGGTTTCATTCGGCCTCTTTTTACCACTTTTCAGGACCCCGGTCACCGGGTTATGCCTCAAAAAGCAAATTTTCCCTTTATTTTCAAAGAAGCGACCTAGTCACATTTTTTTAAAATATTTTCAACTTTCCCTTGACTAGACTGACTAGTCGGTTTATATTTGGAGCATGGAACTGAGCAAAACACAGGAAAAAATTCTGAACGCTTCCCGGGACCTGTTTCTGTCACGGGGGTATCCCGGCACTACGGTCGATGAAATTGTCGACAAAGCCGGTGTGAGTAAAGGCAGTTTCTACCACGCTTTCTCCTCAAAGGAGGATATGGGCCTTATCCTGCTGGAATGGTATCAACTGGGAGGCGCGGAAAAACTTATGGATGGGCCCTTTGCGGATATCAAAGATCCTAAAAAGCGTATGTTCGGCTTTCTCGATCACATTGAAAATATTTCCATCGACATGTGGGGCCACGGCTGTCTGCTGGGCAATCTGGGACTGGAATTGGCGGAAACCAGCCCAAAAATAAGAAAAAAGGTTTCAGGATTATTCCAGAAAGTCATCAACATGCTGGAACCCATCTTCGAACCGGCAGGAAGTAAAAAGGGAACCAAAGACCACCCCACGGCAAAACAAGTGGCGGAGCAATACCTGGTCACGCTGGAAGGCTCCATCATGCTCGCCCGGGTCTACAATGACTGGGGTTATTTTACGCGGGGATTACAGAATTTCAGGAATCATTTGAAGTACCTTTCAGGTTGATTTTTTTTGATCGGGAAATAGACCGACTAGTCAGTCCATTTCCACAGACAGCCATTTTTAAACCTTTCACCAGGAGATCGAATCATGACCGTCGCAGAACAAACTATCAATGAAACCAAAATGAATGAATTTATGGGAAAAATGGTCGGAGACCTCGGAGCGGGTATC
>JAOUPX010000181.1 GCA_029879645.1 Nitrospinota bacterium | reverse complement strand
CCCTCTCCCCAGGAGCGGGATATGGAAAAGCTCATCCGGGAATGGCCCCGCACGCCTGAAAATGATCCGTATAAGTTTGGATTGGAAAAGCTGGCGGAACGGCTGCAACCGCTGCTGGAGGGTGCCGCCCTGGTGCTTGCCTTCAATGAGTTTTGTGCGCCTACCGTGGAAGACGCGGTGGCGGACCTGGCGAAACAGGGAGTCGAGCTCGTGACCGTGGTGCCCACCATGCTGACCCCGGGCGGGTCTCATTCTGAAATTGAAATCCCGGCAATTCTTGAAGATCTGCGCGCCCGCCATCCGGCTATGGAAATCCGCTATGCCTGGCCGACCGATCTCGACCTCATGGCCCGAATGCTGGCCGACCACCTCAAAAAATTTGATTCCTGAGCCCCTTTTCTAACCGCAATTCCTGTTTTATATCCAATCATCCAGGTCGAACTGCGCGATGCATTCGGGACTGCGCATGTCCATGAATAAATCCGCCTGATCGAAGCGGACATTGTAATTCTTAAGATGTTCGCAGGTAAGCCCCGCATCCTCGATTTTCTTCTGGGCCGCTTCCAATTCTTCCGGTCCGCGGTATTCCAGAACCACATGAAATCCGTTGGCCGCTTTAAAACTCAGTATGTACCTCTTGTCGTTCATGAATATCCTTTCTTGAGGATAGGAAACTGCAGTTAAACATGCATGGGATTAACATCTCATAACCCCGGTAGGGGTTCAACCGGAAACCGGAAAAGGTTCAAAAAAAAGGATTTAGGGTCTTACCATTCCCGGCGATTCCTTTACAATAAAAGGAGGGGGAAATAGCGGCCGGAAGGCTTAATGGCATTTTTTATCGTGGATACAGGTGAGCGGACAACAGGTTGTCGAGCAGAAAAAATCGGCTATTGAACTGTGGAAGAGGGACATCCCCGGGCAGTTGACCTCCATAGATTTATCGCCGGACCAGCATCAGGTCGCGCTCGGTTTCGAGAACGGTGTGGTGCATTTTATCGACGCCAAGGGTGGTCTGATCTGGGAGGCGGATGTCGGACAACCTGTGAAGAACGTGAAAATACTTGAGCGTAAGAAACAGGTGGCGATCCTGAACGAGTACAGCCAGGTGTTTCTGGTCGACTTTACCGGCCAATTGACCTTGAAAAAAGGTTTTAAAAGTTTCTGGTCCGGCTTGGATGTCAAAGCGGGGGACCCTTTGCTGTGGGGGTGGAAGAACAGGCCGTGCCGGCTCAATACCAAGGGAAGGGTCGTGCGGGAATACGCCATTCCCCACCCCTGGATGCGAGTTCTGCCGGTTCCAAAGAAAGAACAGTTCTGGGTGGTGCACAACCAGATTTGTCTGGGATTGTATCAATCCGATGGCACCAACCTGTGGTTGATGAACAATCCGGCGCCCATCGAGTTATCGCGCGATATGCCTTCTGAGTTTGCGGTGAGCGATACGGGAGACGTGTTCGCGGTTTCCTGTTTTAATAAGGGAGTCTATCTGTACAACGGAGTGGATCATACCCTGAACCAGATCGACCTGGACCGCCCGGTGGCGCACCTCGATGTAAGCGGCAACGGCAAGTTCCTGTTGCTGGCCGATCAATTGGGAAAAATCATGATGGCCTCCAAAAGCGCCGCCCTCGTTTGGGAAAAGGAATTGTTGTCTCCGGTATCTCAGTGCCGGATCGACCGCAAAGGGACGCGGGTCATCGTGGCGGAACAGAACGGAACGCTCTCCTGTTTTAAATTCCTGAAGGAAGGCGAACAGCGTTCAAGTTTTCTGGAGATGACACAGTTTCACGATCTCGGTGACCATAAGGAAATCTGGAGCCAGCCGGTCCATAAAGTCAGCCGATCGCCTGCCGCCGTACACATTTCAGGAGACGGCCGGTTCGTTCTTCTGGCCGATGGCAAAGAGTTCCAGCTCTATGATTCATCCGGAAGTCTGGTATGGGTTAAGCATTTTATGGGGCGGTTGCCTCGTGTCCAACTGTCTCAAAACGGCAGGAAGGTTTTATTGTCCAGCCCCACCGAACTGTTTCTTCTGGATACACAAACCCTGAGCGAGAAACACCTGACGTTTTACAGCGCCGAGTTGAGTGATGTCGCATTGGCGCCCTCAGGAACCGCCATTCTCGCATTTGATAAATTCAAAACATTGACCTGTTATTCCGGGCAGGGCAAAAAAATATGGAGCCGCAATCTCAAGAAAGAAATTTTTAATATCCGCATCCACAACCTCGCGGGCCGGGCGGTATTTCAGTCCTCTCCAAAAATTTTGTTCGTGCTGGACCTGAAGAATTTTAAACTCCAGAAGGCTGCATTGGGTGGACCCGTCACTGCCCTGGAACTTACACGGGAGGGGATTTATGCCGGCGGAAAAATGGGCCGCTGTTACGGCTTGGATTTGAATGGTAAAGAGCAATGGCAACACAAGATCGAAGGGCCGATCCAGGAAATTATTGTTTTTAAAAAAAGCGTTGCGTTTCGGAACAAGCAGGGCGCGATATTGTTATGCGGCCAGGTTGGACACAAGCTGGGAGAATACTCCGCCCGCAGTACACACTCCCGGTTCGGCCAGCATAAAAAGGACGTTCTTGAACTGGTTCCAACAGGAGATATGTTGTCCTGCTACCAGGTGCCCAGCGGGAATCTGGTGTGGAAACTCCCCCTGGTCGGGGGAATCCAGTCTGTCGCCGTCAGCGAAACCGCCAACCGTATGGCGATTCTCGATTCGCAGAGCTTTCATTATCATCAACTGGTCCACGAACCGCACGCGGTGGAGGACCGGTCATCGTTTCTTGAACTATAACGGACGAACAACCCATGAATAATCTCAAACAGCAGTTGTCTCTCAGTATCCGGGCGCGTTATCCCCTGATCTATCTGGTGACCAGCGAGGAAACCCGTGCCGAAGAAGCGCTGGAGGAAGTGGGCCGCGCCACCGGCAAGGAGGTCGTCACCTGGTCCTGCTCCAAGGGGTTCCAGCCGCCGCAGGGAGACGCCAAACAATCAACCCAGCCGGAAGAGGCCTTGAAGTACATCGATGCATCCGATAAAAAAGCGGTGTTCGTGTTGAAGGATTTTCATCCCTACCTGGAGCAGGAAAAAATTCTGCGGCTGATGCGTGATCTGGTGCATCATCTGAAGCGCAGTTATAAAACCATTCTGCTGGTGTCGCCGGTTCTCAAAATTCCGCCGGAACTGGAAAAGGACATCACCGTTCACGACCTGCCTCTGCCGGATGCCGATGAACTGGCCGAAGTGTTGAACAATCTGCTGGAACCGTACCGCAACTCGGAGAAGGTTAAGGTGGAGTTGACGAAAGACCTGCAGGAAAAAGTAATCCAGGCGACGCTTGGCCTGACCCGCAACGAGGCCGAAAACGTGTACGCCAAAGCCTTGATCACGGACCGCAAGTTCAGCAAAGACGACTTGCCGCGCATCATCGATGAAAAAAAACAGCTCATCCGCAAATCCGGCATCCTTGATTTCATCGGGCTGTCGACCACATTATCGAACGTCGGCGGCCTGAACAAGCTCAAGGATTGGCTCAGGGAGCGGGGCGGAGCGTTCAGTAATAAGGCGCGCGAGTATGGCCTGCCGGAGCCGAAAGGATTGCTGATGCTGGGCGTTCAGGGGTGCGGCAAAAGTT
>JAOUPX010000180.1 GCA_029879645.1 Nitrospinota bacterium | reverse complement strand
CAGGCGGTTATGGGCGATATCCAGCAATTCCTTTTCCTGCGCAAGTTCTTCCCGCAGTTTGTCGGTAAAGCGGAGTTTTTCCTTCAGTCCGCCGATGATCCATCCGGACAGAATCAGAAACCCGGCCCACACCGTCAGGTTGAAATACAGGTGGAACGGTTCTTCCTGGGCATAGTAGTGGTCCAGGTCGGCCAGCACAAAGATGCAGACCATCAGCACCGTAAAAAAAGCGCCCAGAACCGCAGTGCGCCGGCCCAGGTAATAACCCGCGAGCATGATGGGGAGATAGTAGAAATTAAGAAATGCGATCCGCGAATAGACGAAAAAATTGATCAGAATAACGCTGACCAATATGGTGAAAATAAAGTGGCTTTCGAAATGGTTGAAGACGTATCGCTTGAGCTTTTCCATATACTGTTCTCCTCCTGTCTCACCGTTCCCGGCCAGAATCCTTGACGAATTACTGGGCAGGTTTTTATGACCGAGCCGTACGAACCCCCTGAGCGGGGTTAAATGTACATGTGCGATAAATCTATTGTATGCCTAGAAGGCGGAATGAATCAATCGGGGAATGATGTAAACCTATGTAACGCAAGGGTTTTCAGCAAGTTTAAAATCAGGTTGAAGGGTCGGTGGGGGCGGCGGCGGGATGGGTTTAATGGGGCGGTGATTCCGAATCTGGCTTGGCGGCATTCCGGCCCAGTTTCCGGAGCAGATTTTGAGCGGCGGCAATGTTGGAGGGGTTCTGCTCTCTTTCAAAAAGTTCCAACGCCTTTCCGGCATGGGTCCGGGCCTGCGTTCCCTCTTTCAATTGATCGTAAACCAGGGCGAGGTTGAAATGAGTGGCCCCTTTATCCGGATTGTGCTCCAGCGATTTTTGAAACTCGTCGACGGCTTCACGGTACCGTTTGAATTTTCGGTGTTGCCAGGCATTCTTGAAATGAATTTCCGCCGGGTCGGTGGGCGGCGGTTTGGGGGTAAACTGAAGTTTCAATTCTTTGTCGCTCATGGAAGCCCTTAGTTTCGCGCAATACTGCTGGATTATTCTTTCACGCTGTTATGGAATAATATCTTCCGGTCGCAATTTGAATTGCTGGATAATAAAATCTTTGTTCTGACGCGCCTTGCCCGCCCATTCCAGTTGACCGGATTTTTGATACAAGTCTTCGGCTTTTTGGATGTGTTCAACAGCTTTATGCCCCTGTTGTTTTTTGTAATATATCATGGCCAGGTTGAAATGTATCCCGGGGGAATCCGGCGACAGTTCCAGCGCCCTTTGAGCGGAGAGTTCCCCATTGTCCCATTGCTCGAGTTCAATAAAAGCCGAGCTCAGCCGTGTCCACACCCGCGGGTTGTCCGGGTCCAGGCGCCCGGCCTGCTTGAGAGCGGTGAGAGCTCGCTGGGCATCGCCTTCCTTCAAATAAACCTCTCCGATGGTCATGTACGCCAGGGCGTGATCCGGTGCCAGTTCCAGCGCTTTCAGTGAATCTTTCAATGCCGGTTGATACTGTTTGAAAAAAAGACGGGACGCCCCCAATACCGCATGATCCCTGGCCCTGCTGGCATCCAGTTCAATTGCGGCCCGGGATAATTCCATCGCACGCCGGTAATTTTCCATTTTGAAGTGTACCCAGGCGCCGGCGGAAACATATTCCACGTTATCCGGATAAAGTTTGTACAGCGGCTGAATCACATCCAGCGCCCGTACCAGTTTTCCCTCCTCCACCAACAGATGGACGGCAGCAAGCTCCTTGCCCTTCTCGATTAGAATGGAATCCCCGCTCTCCGCAGAAAGGCCGACCGCGTTTCGCTTCGTAAAATAATAAATGGGTCCGCCGATGAGCAGCAGGGTGAGAAGGGTGAAAGCGCCTGCCCTCAGCAGTTTGGCGCGGAGCGGTTCCGGCGGCGGCTTGGACGAAGGGATGTCGTCCGGCTGAAAGCGTTCTTTATAATCGCTCGGTGAGCGAAGCATAGGTTCTCCAGAAGATGACAGGGATATTTATTTATTCTAAGAGTGTGACCAGGGAAAGTAAAGGCGGGCAACATCTGCGGCGGTTCGGGGCTATTCCCCGGACAAATGCAGAACCACCTGCCGCCGATGGGGGGCGGTGCGATGCTCGAACAGATAGATATCCTGCCAGGTGCCGAGGCTGAGACGGCCATTGACCAACGGGATGGAAATCTGGGTCTGGGTGAGGGCGGAGCGGATATGCGCCGGCATGTCGTCATCCCCTTCCGAAGAGTGGCGGTAGCGCGGGTCGCCGTCCGGCACCAGCCGGTCGAAAAACGCACTCAGGTCGCGGAGGACGTCCGGGTCGGCGTTTTCCTGAATCACCAGCGAGGCCGATGTATGCCGGATGAACACCGTGAGCAGTCCGGTGGTCATTCCCTGCTCCTGCACCCACGAGACGATTTCATGATTGATGTTGATGAGTCCCCGGCCCCGTGTTGCAACCGAAATCTCGTGAGTTGCCTGTTTCATCCTTCACCTCTGGATAAATTTGTCCGATCATATAGGGAATGGAAATCAAAATCCAGCCATGTTCTTGAAGGTTATGATAAACCGGCAAAAATTTAAATATTACCCCCCTTATTAGAAATTGGTTTAGGATAGAAATAGAGATGTGGAACGTTAAGTATCCTACTTAAATGGTGGAGAGATAAATGGTTGCAAGTGTTTATCAGGAGAAAAGTTTTCGCGAAAACGTTAATCTTGTTTTCGATATCGCCGCGGCTACTCTGGAAATCGATGAGGGTCTGGCGTACGTCCTCAAAGGAGCTTACAACGTATACCAGGTACGCTTTCCGGTAAAAATTGAAGGTAAGGTGGAAAGCTTTATTGGCTGGCGCGCCGTCCACAGCGAACACAAGCTTCCCACCAAAGGCGGAATTCGTTATTCCCCGCATATAACACAGGATGAGGTGGAAGCCCTGGCCGCCCTCATGTCTTACAAGTGTGCGTTGTTGGATATCCCGTTCGGTGGGGGCAAGGGCGGGCTGGTCGTCGATCCCAGAAAATATGATGATGACACCATGGAGCGCATTACCCGGCGTTTTGCCTTTGAGTTAATTAAAAAAGATTATATCAATCCCGCTATCAGCGTACCCGCGCCGGACATGGGAACCGGTCCTCGCGAAATGGCATGGATTGCCGACACCTATCTACAGCACCGATCGGAAGATATCAACGGCCTCGCTTGCGTTACAGGCAAGCCGCTCAGCCTGAGCGGCATTCCGGGCCGGACCGAGGCGACAGGACGCGGCGTGGTGTACGGTATCCGCGAATTCTTTCGTCACGAGGAAGATGTAAAGATGGCGGGTTTCGAAGGCAGGCTCGAAGGCAAAACGGTAATCATCCAGGGCCTGGGCAACGTCGGCTACCACACGGCTAAAATCCTGGAAGCCGAAGACGGCGCAAAAATTATCGGTGTGATCGAACGAGACGGCGCTCTGATGGACCATAACGGTCTCAGCGTGGAAGTGGTTAATACTTACAACAAAGAACATGGTGGAGTGAAGGGATTTCCCGATGCCCAGTATTTTGAAAACGGCGATGCCATTATGGAAGAGGAATGCGATATCCTGGTCCCGGCCGCGATGGAAGGCGTCATTAATATGGGGAATGCCTCGCGCATTAAAGCCAGGTTGATCGCGGA
>JAOUPX010000179.1 GCA_029879645.1 Nitrospinota bacterium | reverse complement strand
TCCAGGCTTCCAGGTCTTCCACTTCAAACGCCAGATGCGCCAGATCTTCCGGCACGTCTACTTCTCCGCTGGATGGAAAGGAACACAGTTCCAGTTCGCTTTCACTGTCCGGAAATTTCAAATAGACCAGTTTCGATCCGCGCGGGGAGGTAGATTGTTCTGCGATTTCCAGTCCCAACACATCGCGGTAAAATTTCAGTGACCGGTCCATATCGGCCACCCGGAATCGGGTGTGCAGATATTTTTTAAGTTTCATTATTTAGCCACCTTAACGTCCGGCTCGTATTTCTCAAGCTGTTGATTGACGATCTGCTGGTATTCTTTCAATTGATCTTCGGTTTGCGCTTCGAATCGAAGTACCAGAACCGGTTGCGTGTTAGAAGCGCGGACCAGGCCCCAGCCGTTTTCAAACTGAATACGCACGCCGTCGATGTCCACCACCTCGTACCGGGCTCGAAAGTGCTCGGTCAACTCCTTCACGATTTTAAACTTCAACGTGTCGGGACAGTCGACCCGGATTTCGGGGGTGCTGAAAGTTTTGGGCAAATCCGAAAGCATATCGGACAGCTTGACCGGAGAGGAGGCGACGATTTCCAACACCCGGCAGGCCGCAAAAATCGCATCATCATAGCCGTAATAGTTGTCCTTGAAGCACATGTGCCCGCTCATTTCCCCGGCCAGCAGGGCGCCGGTTTCCCGCATTTTCTTTTTGATCAACGAATGCCCGGCGGCGGACATCACCGGCACGCCCCCATGTTTTTTGATGTCGTCATAAAGGTTTTGCGAGCATTTCACTTCGCCCACCACGGCGGTTCCCGGATGTTTTTTCAGAATCGAGCGGGCGAACAGAATCAGCAGTTGATCGCCCCATAGCAGATTTCCTTGATCATCGACCACACCCAGGCGGTCGGCGTCGCCGTCAAAACCGATTCCCAGGTCGGCTTTTTCGGCTCGGACCCGTTCGATCAGGTCCTGCATGTATTCGGGAACGGTGGGGTCGGGATGATGATTGGGAAACATGCCGTCGGGTTCGCAAAACTGCTCGATGGGGTCGAGTCCGAGTTTGCGTAACAGTTGGGGACCGGTGACTCCAAAGCACCCGTTACCGCCGTCCACCACCACCTTTACTTTTTGGGGTATGTTGATGACTTCGCAGATGGCATCCATATAAGGCTCGAGTATATCCACTTCCCGGGCGCTACCCTGGCCGGTTTCGAAATCGTTCTTGTCAATCAATCCTTTCAGCACCTGGATTTTTTCTCCATACAGACTGTGCAGGCCGTGGCTGATTTTGAATCCGTTGAACTCCGGCGGGTTGTGACTGCCGGTGATCATAACGCCGCCGTCCGGTTTCAGGTGATGCAGGGAAAAGTAGGCAACCGGTGTCGGTACGCGGCCGATATCGATCACATCGCATCCGGTGGAATTGAGCGCCTGGGTTATGATTTTTCGGAATTCCACCGAACTGGCGCGTATGTCCCAGCCCAGCGTCAGGGATTTACCGCCATCCCGGCGAATATAGGTGCCGATGGCTTTGCCGATCAACTCCACGTTTTCAGGCGTTAAATCCTGGCCTACAATGCCGCGGATATCGTACTCTCGAAAGATTTGAGGATTCATGTTTTTAAGGGATTAGATGTCTGTTATATTAAAAATACAGGGAAATTTACCAACGATGGTCTAAGGATACGGCAATTCTTTCTGTCTGGCAATCTGCGATTTGACCATCGGGTCGAAAAGACTAAAGACCCATTCCGGCTAAGTTATTTTTATGAAAATTTTGAATATCGTCGGCGCCCGGCCGAATTTTATGAAAATCGCTCCCATCATGGAGGCCATGAAGGCGTCGGCAAAAATAACTCCAGTACTACTCCACACCGGACAGCATTACGACTCCAACATGAATGACGTGTTTTTCGATCAGTTGGGTATCCCGCGTCCCGATATTGAGTTGGGGGTGGGCTCCGGCGGGCAGGCCTGGCAGATTGCTGAAACCCTCCGAAAATTCGATCCCGTATTGGAAAAGGAATCCCCTGATGTAGTTCTGGTTGTGGGAGATGTAAATGCCACCGTCGCCTGCTCCCTGGCCGCCTCTTATAAAAAAATTCCCGTGATTCATGTGGAAGCCGGTCTGCGATCGTTCGACCGGAGCATGCCGGAGGAAATCAACAGGATGGTGACGGACCGCCTTTCTGAAGTGTTGTTCATCACCGAAACGAGCGCGAGGGCAAATTTATTGAATGAGGGGGTTCCGGAGGACAAAATCCAATTCGTGGGAAATGTCATGGTGGATACGCTTTTAAAGCATCGTGAAAATGCCGCACAAACCAGCCGGATTCTTGATCGCTTGCAGTTGCCATCGAAGCAGTATGCGGTGATGACTCTCCATCGGCCCTCCAATGTAGATGATAAAGAGGTGTTCTCGGGAATTCTGAAGGCGTTGAACCAGATTGCCGGGGGTTTGAAAATTGTGTTCGCCGTGCATCCCCGGACGCGTGGCCGCATTGAGGAGTTCGGCCTGGAGGAATCGGTGAAGTCGTTGATTCTGCTCGAGCCGCAACCGTATCTGGATATGGTTCACCTGATGAGCCAGGCGACAATGGTGTTGACCGATTCGGGGGGCATTCAGGAAGAAACCTCCGTATTGGGCGTGCCCTGCCTGACGGTTAGGGAGAATACCGAGCGGCCGGTAACGATTGAACAGGGCACCAACACCCTGGTCGGGACGTCTCCGGAAATAATTGTGCGGGAAGCGGAGCAGATTATTCAAACGGGCGGCAAACAGGGACGCTGTCCGGAACTATGGGACGGACGCGCCGCCGAGCGTATTGTCCGTTTTCTGGAACAATGGCAACCCCGCTGACGGGTTGGAAAAAGGGTAGCTAAATTGGATATTGCACTGGTTACAGGTTCGGGGGGATTGATCGGATCAGAGGCCGTTCGCTTTCTGATGGACAAGGGATTGACCGTCCGGGGTATCGATAACGACATGCGTAGCCGGTTTTTCGGCGAAGAAGCTTCCACGCGGTGGAATCGCGAGCGGCTGGAGAAAGATTTTCCGGCCTATAAGCATTACGAGTGCGATATCCGCTCCGAAACCGAGATGGAGCGCATCTTCAAGGAATACGGCGGAGATATCAAGCTGATCGTCCATTGCGCCGCGCAACCGTCGCACGACTGGGCGGCGCGCGATCCTTTTACCGATTTCACCGTCAACGCCAACGGCACGCTGGTCCTTTTGGAGATGACGCGCCGGCATTGCCCGAAAGCCGTGTTCATCAATATTTCCACCAATAAGGTGTACGGCGATACGCCGAATTCACTGCCGCTGGTCGAACTGGAAACGCGCTGGGAGATCGATGAAAGCCATCCCTATTATAAGAACGGGATCGACGAGTCGATGAGTATCGACAACACCACCCACAGCCTGTTCGGCGTGTCCAAGGCGGCGGGCGACCTGCTGGTGCAGGAATACGGACGTTATTTTGATATGAAAACCGCCTGCTTTCGCGGCGGCTGCCTGACCGGATCGGGGCACTCCGGCACCGAACTGCACGGATTCCTGTCCTACGTCATGATCTGCACTCTGCAGAAAAAACCGTACACCGTGTTCGGATACAAAGGCAAACAGGTGCGGGACAATATTCACAGCTACGACCTGGTGAACGCCCTTTACCATTTTTATCAGAATCCCAGTGTGGCCAAAGTCTACAACATGGGCGGCGGACGGCACAGCAATTGTTCCATGCTGGAGGCGATTCAACT
>JAOUPX010000015.1 GCA_029879645.1 Nitrospinota bacterium | reverse complement strand
ATTTTCTGGACGTTGTTTATCGGTTTCTTTTTGGGATTTCTGCTGGTGTATGCGTTCTGCCTGCCCTCTTCCTCCCGCTAACCAACCGGGAGTGCTGATCGGGGAAACGTATGGCATTCGACGTCACAAATTGTGCCGTTACTCTGGATATGATTGTTGTTGCGCTCGGCGTGTTCGGTTTATGCGTACTCTGGTCCTTCTATAAAACGGCGTTTTTTACGGTTTATTTATTTACCATGTACTGGGCTTACACCCTGTACCAGAAAGATCTTCTCCAGATGATTGGCCAGAATGCTTTCTACTGGTCGGGGGCGGCGGCCATCGCCCTCGGTACGATCCTGCTGGCCATCATTAGTACCTTCCCGGGGAGGTATTGATTCCCCGGAACTGCTCCACCTCCTCTCCTCCAAAGTGCTATACTTCAAAGTACCGGGGCCGCAAGGCCCCGGTGCTGGCACTTCGCCATCCGAACCCCTCCTCTGCCGGAGTGTTCGGATTTTTCCATTTAAACATCCTTTGTTCATGCTGAAACACTATAAAGCCGTGTTCTTCGATGTCGGGGGCACCCTGCTCCGCGTGCATCCGTCGGTGGGCGATGTCTACGCCACCCACGCCCGCGAGTTCGGTTTTTCCGGAAGCGCGGACGATCTCAACCGCGAGTTCAAGCAGGAGTGGAAAGCGATGGGCGGTATGGAATCGCTCGGCACGCAAAAGGGGTTGGAGATCGAGCGCGCCTTCTGGAAGGAACTGGTGCGCCGGGTGTTCGCCGCGCACGGCGGGCTGGAGGATTTCGACCGCTACTTCGATCTCATCTACAACGTGTTCCGCAGTAAGGAAAGCTGGCGGGTGTTCGAGGATGTCACCGAATCGGGCCTGCTGGATCAGTTGAGAAACGAAGGCGTGGTGCTGGGCGTCATTTCCAACTGGGACTCGCGCCTGCCGGAAATTTTAAAGAATACGGGCCTCGCGCCGTACTTCAATTTTATTCTGGCGTCTACGGTGGTCGGCTCGGCCAAGCCGGATGCCGGGATTTTCCGGGAAGCGTTGCAGAGGGCGGGGGTATCGCCAGCCGAAGCCTGTCATATCGGCGACGAACCGGCGACCGATATCGAAGGCGCCCGCAACGTCGGTATCGCTTCCATCCTGATCGACCGCCAGGGACGGCACAATGGCGAAGCGCTCACCAAAGTAGAATCCTTCCTCGAATTGATTTAAAAATCATTCTTTTTCAATTGGATATCTGAATTAAAAATTTATCCGATAGCCCTTGATTTCACCCTCCCTGAATTTTATATAATCACAGTAAGCCCGTATAACTTTTGGAAGACATAAAAATATATGAATGCGATTAAAACGACATTATTGCTGGGTGCATTAACCCTCCTGCTGGTTTACGGCGGGATGGCGCTGGGCGGGGAGCAGGGCATGATTATGGCCTTTGTGTTTGCCGTGGTGATGAATTTCGGGGCCTATTTTTACAGCGACAAGATGGTGCTGGCCATGTACCGGGCGAAGCCGGTGACCGAAGCGGAATTTCCGGAGGTGTACAGCATGGTCCGGGACTTGTGCCGCCGCGCCGAAATACCCATTCCCAAAATCTACCGTATCGGGTCTCCGCAACCCAACGCGTTTGCCACCGGGCGCAATCCGGAGCACGCCGCCATCGCCTTCACCGACGGCATCCTGGACATGCTGGATCGGGACGAGTTCAAAGGCGTGCTGGCGCATGAACTGGCGCACGTCAAAAACCGCGATATTTTGATCGGGACCATCGTTGCGACCATGGCCGGCGCGATCAGTATGCTGGCCAACATCGCGCAATGGGGTATGATTTTCGGCGGCGGTCGGGATAACCGCGGAGGCGGGGGGCATCCCCTGGTTCATCTGGTGATGATCATCATCGCCCCGATTGCGGCCCTGCTGGTGCAGATGGCGATCTCGCGCACGCGCGAATACCAGGCAGACCGCACCGGCGCGGAATTGATGGGAACGCCCGTTCCGCTGGCCAACGCCCTGGCCAAGATGGACCGCAGCGCGAAACAGATTCCCATGGACGCGGAACCGGCCACCGCGCACATGTTCATCGTCAGCCCACTGTCGGGCAGGGATATGATGAGTCTGTTCAGCACACACCCGCCGATGGAGAAACGCATCGCCGCGCTCATGGCGATGCGGTAAACTCAACCCAAATAAAAGAGCCGGAAGTCTGAACCACCGACTTCCGGCCATTGTTTCCCTACCGCCACTTCCTGAATTTTGCTGATTTTAATTATTTAAAAACGGTCAGCGCGTCTTTACCCTTCAAGGGATTTTCCCTCAGGTCCACGCAACGCACCCGCATGTGGGATTTCGGCCCGAGGTTGATGATGACGGCGATGTCGTCGAACGATACATCTTCCCGTCCCCTCAGCCTTGCGACGTTGATGGTTGCGGGCAGATCGAACGCCCTCCTCTCTCCCGCCTGTAGCATCTCGCTGACGTATACCTTGTGGCCGAGGACCACTTTGAGGTCTGCTTCCTCTTTGCCGATGTTGTCGACGAAGAAATCAGTGGCGCAACGCTCGGCCTCTCCCGGTTCAATGATGCGGATTTTCTCCATTTTGGTCGTCGTGTCGCCTGCCCAGAGATTGCCGGAAATTCCAAAAACCATTACGAGAACCAGAATATATAAAAAGGATAATTTTGTTTTCATGGGACTGCCTCCAAATGGGTTGAACCACCACCCAGGGTTGGGCCCGGAGAGCAGAACAGGTTCCAGAAGTAAGACTCCACTCCCGGGTCTTGGTAAACTGCTATTCCGTAAATATGGTCCTGATTCTCATTTTCGCAACGATTCTTGGGTAACCCTTCTATTTAAAAGATCAAAATATCCTGCTGGAGGAGCTTTCCCCTATGCGGCAGGATCAATCGCGCAAGGCGGCTGCGATCAACGCTGTGTCGGTGAACTGGCGAAACCGTTTCACTTTCAGATCTTCAATATCGTAAATATGCGCCGCCACGGCTTCTACCGTTTTGCGGGTTTGTTGGTGTTCCCCGATATAGGTGCCGATGACCGTCACCCTGGAGCCCTCAGCAGATTCAAACATCTCTTCAATATCAAATTTGAAATAATTCCAATCATCTTCAAATTGTTGGAATACGTTCTTAATGACGGCATCGGCGCCGCGATGATGTCCGCCGTTGGGAAACCCTCTGTTTTGAATCCACTCGATATCATCGGAACAGAGGGCGGAGAAGGCGCTGTAATTTTTGTCCCGAAATGCGTTGTACAGGTTTTTAATGATGTCAATGTTTGTCATAGAACCTTCCGGGATTGCTCCAAAGTAGTTGAATTTTGATTCCGCAGTTTTGCGTTTTCGGTTTCCAGTTCCGCAATGCGGGTTGTGAGCGCTTGCCGGGAATCCTGGATCTCCTCCTCTGTAAACCGGGGCGTGATGTGTTGCGGACAGTTCCAGTCGAACGCGTGGACTTTGAACACCATGATCCGTTCAACTTTGGCATCGTAATCCGGCAGGATCAGCTTTTCGGCCAACTCAGGTTGCTCCGCCGGGTCAAGCACTTCGGCCTCCGCCCAGATTTTCAATCTCTGCCTTTTGGCATAATCCATCAGGAACAGCATCGTTTTACTGCTGTCCCTCAAATTACCGGTGCTGAGGTATTGTCCGTTGCCGCGAAAGTCGGCAAAGGCCAGGGTATTTTCGTCAATCACTTTCAGGAAACCTTTGGGACCGCCCCGGTACTGCATGTAAGGCCAGCCCTTATCACCCACCGAGGACAGGTAGAACCCGTCCCGGTCGGCAATATGTCTTTGTTCCTGCCAGGTAAGCCGGTTGCGAAACGCTCCGCCCTGCTCCATTTTCGCATAGGCGGTTCGCGTCCCGTACTTTTCCTGTTGTGCTTTGACACTTTCAGTAAAAGCGAGTTCCGTGAAATTATCCGTCATAATCTCCTCCTGCCTCTGTGGGTGTGGATAGTTACAAAGTAGTGTTGATCATTCCTTAAGCCCGACCGTGGACGTAGCCGCCGTCCACCGGCAGGATGACGCCCGTGGTGAAACCGGCCGTGGCCAGATGAATCACCGCTTCGGTGGTTTCTTTCACTTCCCCGACCCGGTTCATCAGGGCCACACTGCCGATGGCTTCGATATCGGCATCGCCGTAAATCGGCGTCCGTATGACACCGGGAGCGACGGCGTTGACGCGGATGTTGTCGGCCGCCAGTTCGCTGGCTAGACTGGTGGTCAGGGCATGGACGCCGCCTTTGGTGATCAGCGCCGCGCTGGCAGGCAATCCGGCCATGGAGTGCATGATTAGGACGGTGCCGATGTTGACGATACTGCCGCCGCCCTGTTTTTTCATCTGCCGCACCGCCGCCTGAGTGACGAAGTAGGTTCCCTTCAGGTTGGTGCCGATATAGTTGTCGATATCCTGCTCGGTGTTCTCCAGAAAAGGTTTCAGTCCGAAGATACCGGCGTTGTTGACCAGCACATCCGCACTGCCGAAGCGTTCGACCGCTGTGCGGACGATTTGTTCGCCGGTTTCCCGGTTGCCGATGTCTCCCGGCACCAAAGCGATTCGCTCCGCGTTGCCCAGGGTCCTGGCGGCGGCGGAAAGTTTTTCCGCATTGCTGGAATTCAAAACAACATTGGCGCCTATTTCAAGGAATCCCCGGGCAATATCGAGGCCCATTCCGCTTGATGCCCCGGTGATCAATACAGTTTTAGTGTTGTTGGGCATTATTTTTCTCCTTGGAAAAAAGGTTTTAAATGAATTGAATCAAAATGTTCATTCTGAAATGGTTAAAATTTTATTAAAGATTGCTATCAATGATGCGGGCGATTTCTGCTTTCGGACGTACGCCCACCATCTGTTCCACCACCTGCCCGTCTTTGAACAGCAGAAGGGCGGGAATGCCGCGAATCCCGTATTTGTGGGTAGCCATCGGATTGGCGTCGACATCCACCTTCGCCACTCGAATGCGGTCGCCGAATTCCTCGGCCAGTGCTTCCACCGTGGGGGCGATCATATGGCAGGGCTGACACCACTCGGCCCAGAAATCGACCAGCACCGGTTTCTCGGACTGGATCACCAACGTTTCAAAATCATCGTCATCAAGATGGACCACTGAGTTGTTTGCGTTAATACTGGCTTGATTCATGGCGTTACTCCTTTGGTCTTATGGTTAATAGGGATCCATGCTCCCCTGCGAAACGTGGGGGCGGATCAGTTGTTAAAAGGTAAGAACATTAAAGCCCTGCTCTTGAAGCTTACTCAGGCTGGGCAAGCCGGTGGTTTTGGGAACCGAGTTGTCCTTGATCAAGTCGTATCCCGTGGTATCGGCCCCGAATACTTCGGCACACGCGCAGGAAATACCCTGGATTTTGTCCGCCACCGCTTCAAACAGTTCATGCGCGGGATGATCTTTTTGTTGCAGAACTTCCGGCCACCGGGTGCCCGCGCCTTGAAAGAGAATGGAGACTTCTTTGCCAGCGTTTTTGAAATCGTAGGCCGACGCCAGGCCGTTGAACACGCGTCCCAGAGATTCCTCGGAATTGCTTTTTGGGTCAGACAGGATGACGATTGCAGTTTTCATTTGAATGGCTCCTTTTAAAAGGTTTCAGAATGATTGTTCTGGTATTGGTCAAAAAAAAGATAAAATCCTTACGATTATTTTTTAACTTTTTTCGATTCCTGCGACAGGCCTTCCAGGGCCACTGTGACAAAGGTTTCCATTTGTTCCCGCGCGGTTTTCGCCCGGCAGAACACGCCCAGGCCCTGAGTGATACCCACCAGAAAACAGGCCCTGGCCCGCAAATCCGTATTACAGGGAATTTCTCCTGCCTGTTGCGCACCGGTAAGGCTGGCGTGAAAAGCGTCCTCCAGTTGCTTGAACACTTTTTGCACTTTGCGGGAAGCGGTTTTGCAAACTCCGGGAGTTTCCACCGCCGTGTTGGTGATCAGGCATCCCTGCGCCTTGCCGTTGGAATAGTTTTTAATCATTTCATCGAAGTAAGCCCTGATATTTTTGAGGCCCCGGGGCTCGGCCAGGAGGATTTCCAAGCCCCGTGTGGCCACTTCATTGCGGTAGCGGTCCATCACCTCCAGAAACAAGCCCTCTTTACTGCCAAAGGCGTTGTACATGCCGAACCGGTTGAGACCCGTGGCCTTCACCAGATCCTGCACCGAAGTCCCTTCGAAGCCTTTGGTCTGGAACACCTTCAAGGCCCGGTCCAGCACCTCTTCGCGATCATATTCCTTGTGTCTCGGCATGGCATTATCCTTTTGTGACTAAACTAAACGATCATTCTGAATATGTCAATCATAAAATTTGATTTTGCAGGGAGGTCAGTCCAAAGAGCTATTCGCTAGGTTTAGGGAACCGCATGGATTTCCATATCTCCCATCCAAGAAATAGATAAAACGGAATGTATTCGAACCAGGGGATCCAGGGGGCGTATTGGTTGATATCCTGGTAGTCGAAGTAGAAGTCGAGGTAGTAGAGGCCGACCAGGCCGGTCAATAAAATTCCGGAGCGCCACGGGAAGATGCATAAGAACGGGACGATCCAGCTCAGGTACCAGGGATTCTGCACCGGGCTCAGCAGGAACACCATCGCCATAATAATGAACAGCGGTTCCAGCGCCGCTTTGGGTTCCGGGTTCTCCGGTTCCTTCCTCCAGAACAGAAGGTACAACATGACCGCGCCGAGAATCAATGCCACGGTGATTTTCGCAAGCAGGGACGGCAGGTCGTAGGAGAAGGGGACGGGTCCGCTCGATTCCACAAACAATCCGAAGAACCCGACGAGAAGCGCGAAGATGCTGTCGTTCTGTTGCCAGCGGGTGGCGAAGGCTTTGAGCCCCGAAAAGTTTTGCGATCCGATCTCGAGGAACGGCATATAGAAAAACGCGACGAGTCCGCCGAATAACAAAACACCCAGCCCGCATCTCAGCCACTGATTAATTACTTTAGAGTCGTCCGCCCGCCATTGTTGTTTAAGAATGAGGGGAAGCAGTATGGCCGGATACAGTTTGCCCACCACGCTGAATGCCAGAAACGCATAGGCAGAAAAAAAACGCCGCTGAACCACGCAGAACAGCACGCCGCACAGCATGGCGATGCCGATGATGTCGAGGTGTGTCGAGTTGAACGTCTCCTTAATCACCAGCGGGCACCAGAAGTACACCATCGCCCACAGGCGGTTCATCCCAAGAGCATGCAGGGTCAGCACGATGAACATCAGCGCCACCCCGTCGAACACCAGAAACAGCAGGCGCAGGGTGATGATGCTGTCCGGTTTGATCTGGTGGGCCAGCCGGAACATCATTTGCGCCAGCGGCGGGTAGATGGTCGCCACTTCCGGATGGTTGATGCGCTCCTGATACACCAGGGATTCCGGGCTTTCCCATTTCAGGTCGTAGAGCAGGGACAGCTCCGCCGCGCTTTGGAGGTCGTAGGTTTGCTCAAATTCCTCCCGGTCCTGAATGAGAAGCTCCTTGAAGCGGTTCACTTCCTCCGGCGCGAATTTGTAGGGGTTCACATTGTGGGCGAACACTTTGCCGTCCCACAGATAACGGTACACATCGTCTTCCTGAATTTGCTGGGCGGGCAGGAGGGTGGCGCGGAACAGCAGGCCCAGGACGATCAGCGTCCATAACAGGCGGTGATCGTCTTCCGTCCGTTTCCAGATCACCCACACGGCCCCGGCGTAGCAGACGAACAGGCTGAAATAGATGGCGAGGTAAACCAGGATCGGCCGGTCGCGGTAGCCCTCTCCCCAGTTGAACTGATAGGAGAGATACCACATCGCGCCATAGAGAGCGATGCTGACAATGCCGAGAAAGATCAGGAGGGTTCGAGGTCGCATAAGCCCGGGGACAGGATTCAAGTATACGTTTTCATTGTAATATCGGAGCACGTGTAAATGGAGTTATAAATATTAAAACAGCCACTTAATCAAGGTTCCGCGGGTAATTTGGAAATAAAGACTATGAAAAGCCCGCGATTCTTTTTAAAATAGAACATAATATTAACACTCTATGTGACTGAGACGGAGCCACCCTTTGGCGGAACGGAAACATTCCCGCGGCTGGAATTCGATAGATGACGTTTTAGCCGCATCGATCAAGTTATTGCCGGAAACACCCGACCCGGAATTACACCGGATCAACCTGCACTGGAACCTTGCGGTGGGGGAAGAAATCGGGGCCCGTTCACACGTCGTGAAAGTGACTGAAAGCACTCTATTTGTGGAGGTTAAAGGGCAGGAGTGGGTCCCGGTGGTGCGTGCGTATAAAGGGAAAATCCTGGTCAAGATTAATAAAATATTTGATTCTAAAGGCTTTACAGAGATAATAGTAAAAAAGGTCGATACCATTTCAGGCATTCCCGATAAACCCCATAAAATTCCGGCTCCCAGAAGCCGACCCCCTGCGGATATGAAACCAACAGCCCGAGAGGAACAATTGAATTCAATAACGGACCCGGAATTAAGAGGACAACTGAAACGGATTGGCGCCCAGCTTCGCTTTATGGCATTGGCCTGCCTGAGTCTTTTTATTCTGGCCAACTGCGCTTCCCGGCCGGTCACCCCTGTGCAGAAGGCAGAGGCCGTGGAGGAAGAAGCGCCGTCCATGACCCTCGGTTCTTCGAAAACATCCTATGCCATCCATCAGGTGAAAGCGCTTAATGAAAAATACCCCGACAAGAATTACCGGGATCCGCGCTCCTATTATCACTATTTGATGGCCTACAAAGACGAGCGGGAGGGAGATTTCGATGCCGCCGCCCGGCACTATGCCCAGGTCGTCCGGTTCGACCCGTCCAACGAAGAATTGCACACGCATCTGGTCAGTTTGTATTTGCGCACCGGGCAGTTTGAAAAAGCAATTGCCTCAGGGGAAGAGGCGATCCAGCGCTTTCCGGACAACGTGCGTGTCCGAATGATTCTGGGTGATATCTTATCCAGCCAGAATGAATATCAGAAGGCGTTGACCCATTATAAAAAAATAATTGCCGTAGAGCCCACCAACGCCCGCGCCTATTTACTTGCCGGCAACAACTTGCGGGCATTGAAGAAATATGAAGATGCGCAGAAACTGTTCCAGCAGGCCACCATGGTGGAACCGGCCAATCCCCTGGGGTATCACTATCTGGGATCGTCTCTCGCTCATACCGGGGAAATGGAAAGCGCGGAGGCAAAATTTAAAAAATCGCTGACCCTTCGACCCAGTTTCATCGAAGCCCGTGAAAACCTGGCGCGGGTACTGGAGTTGCAGAAAAAATATCCGGAAGCCAAAGAGCAGTACCAGATCATTTTAAAATTGAAACCCGGCGATCAAAAAATCAACGAACATCTGAAGCAAATCGACCACGTGGCCAGTGCTGATTCGGTCGATAACGTTGAAGTGGCCGACCTCAAGCCTTACGAACCGGAAGAGGCCAACATCCACACCCAGATCGGCATTATATTTTATGAGCAGGCCGTTTATCTGGAAGCCGTGGACGAATTCCGCCTGGCGCTGGCCAGCGAGGAAAACAAGGAACTGCGCCTGGTGATTGCCAAGATTTATGAGCTATTCGGCCGCATGGACAAAGCCATTACAGAAGTGGAGGCCTACCGCACGGCGGGCTCCGGCGACGAATCGGTGGAAATTCTGCTGAACCTGGCCCGGCTTTATGGACTCAACAAGGAGATGCGGAAATCCATCGATCTCCTCGAGCAGGCGGTGGTCATGGATTCAGAGAACGATCGGTTGTACCATGCCCTGGCGCTGGCCCAAATGTCCCTCAACGAAAATGAGAAGGCTTATCAAAACATCAATAAAGCCATCGTCCTGAACGATAAAAAGGATACCTATCATTTTGAGCAGGGCGCCCTGCTGGAGCGTCTGGGACGATACGATGAGGCCATCACCAGCATGAAGCGCACCTTGGAGCTCAACCCGCATCACTCCAACGCGCACAACTTCATTGGTTATATTTACGCCACCAAAGGTGAAGAACTCGATAAAGCCATGCATCACCTGGAGCAGGCTCTCAATATTCAGCCGCGCAATGGATACTTCCTGGACAGCCTGGGATGGATTTATCACAAGAAAGGCGAGCCGGAGCAGGCGCTGGTACACATTAAAAAGGCCATGGTATACGCCCAGCCCGATCCCGTCCTTTACGATCATCTGGGAGATGTTTACTTTGCCATGGACAACGTGACGGAGGCCCGCAAGGCCTGGAAGACCAGTCTGGCGTTGACCCTGCAGAAACTGGAAGAGCCCGAAGGGGAAATTCCGGACCCGAAGAAACTACGGGACAAAATCCAAAAAGCAGACCAGTTGATGTTGCAGAGTTTTTAAATTTCTTTCCATCCCTTAATCATTCGTTCCCATGATTCGAAACATTAAACTCGCGGTCTTTGTGTGTGTATTGGCGGGTATCCTGTCCGCCTGCGAAACTCTTCCGCCGCCCAAACCGGTTCAGCCTCCTGAACAACTGCTGACACTTGCGGAAATTACCCGGACACTGTCGGCGCGGCAGGAAGGCATTCGAAATGTCAAATCCAGGGTCAAAACCGCAGTAAAGACCCGGCAGAACAACCACACCCTCAAACAGGTTCTGCTGATTGACGGCGATACATCACTGCGGCTCGACACCCTCAGCATGTTCGGCCAGCCGGTCGCCGTGTTGATTGCCGATCAAAATCAGATTCTCCTGTATGACGTCAAAAGCAATACCCGGTATAAAGATGCGCAGGTGTGGGACATCATGGCGCGGATGTTTGGGACCGTATACGATTTCCGCGAATATATCAGTGTGCTGTCAGGAAAAATTCCTCGTTTCGATTCCCTGCAACTGAAGGACGCCCAGTGGAGTCCAGAAACCGGGAACTATCATGTTTCCGGAACCGATCCCGAACGCCGTGAGCAAGTGGAGATCGAAATAGACGCCGAAACCTTACTTCCTATCCGCCTGGTCACCCGCCAGGAAGGCGCATCTCTTTATGCGGTGAAATGGGAAAGCTATCAGGAAATCGATCAACAGATGTTTCCCGGAATCGTCACCATCCAGCGTCCCGAGCGGGAGGATGAAGTGATCATGACCTACAACAATCCCCTCATCAATCAAGGGGTGCCGGAGGACGCGTTTCAAATAAACGTCCCCGACAGCCCGTGAGCCGACCGGACGATGAAACTGGTATTTAAAACACCCGCCAAGATCAACCTGGGGCTGTTTATTCTCGGCAAGCGCCCGGACGGCTACCACGACCTGGAGACCCTGTTTCAGATGGTCAGCTTGTACGATACCGTAGAGCTGGAATCCCGCGACCATGGAATCGAGCTGGTGTGCAATCATCCCGAGGTGCCGACCGGCGAGTCGAATTTAATGATTCGCGCCGCCCGCCTTCTGCAGGAGAAATTTCCGGGACGGGACGGGATGGGATGCCGCATGACGCTGACGAAGACCATCCCCATGGGAGCAGGGCTCGGCGGCGGCAGTGGCAATGCGGCGGGAGTATTGATGGGGCTGAACCGGCTCTGGGACCTGCAATTGAAGCCCGCTGAACTCTCGGAGATGGCCGCCCGATTGGGCTCTGATATACCGTTTTTTCTGTGCGCCCCGGCCGCTTTGGGAGAGGGGCGGGGGGAACGCCTGACTCCATTGCAACCCACTAAAAAGTTTTATGTTATTCTGGTTTTTCCGCGGGTATCCCTGGCCACCGCAGAGGTTTATAAAGCTCTCAATTTCGATTTGACATTAAGCTCAAAAAATATTAATATTTTGCGCGAATTTTTTTCCCAGTCCAATATATCCAGCTTGGGTGCTCATTTGCACAATGACTTGGAACCTGTTGTTATAGATAGGCTTCCGGTTGCCAGGAGCATCAAGGACAAGTTGCGGTCTCTGCATGCGGCAGGGACTCTTGTGTCTGGGAGCGGGTCCACCGTTTTTGGGATTTTCGAGGATGCAAGGGTGGCTGAGCAGGCCTTTGTCCGGTTGCGCGAGGAGGCGTGGGATACGTTTCTAACCGAGAGTGTATCCAGTTTTTCCGAGTTTTTACCGGAGAATCTTCTCAATTATTCCTAAAACCGGGTCTCATGGGGGACCAAAAGGTGTTATGGTTTTCTTATTCCAGTAAGCCTGCCCAAGTATTTAAGCGCTCGTCTATCGGTTAGCAAAGCCTCCATCGATTGAGTCCAGTATCCGATTGAGTATGGCACAGCAGGAAGGCGGAAGACTTATCTTCCCCGATGTTAAACGGTTAAGGTTAATAAATTTAATAGTTTGTGAAAGTGGTTCATACTGGGGCGTCGTCAAGTGGCTAAGACACTGGATTTTGATTCCAGCATTCGGAGGTTCGAGTCCTCCCGCCCCAGCCACTTTTTCATAAAATAGGGATTGAGGCAAAATGGGTGGTAACGGCAGGGTTCTGGTATTTTCCGGAAGGTCCAATGAGAGGTTGACCCAGGAAATCTGTGATTATATGGATATTCCTATGGGGAACTCATCCATCAAGGCTTTTTCCGATGAAGAGATATTCGTCCGTATCGAGGAAAATGCGCGCGGTGGCGACGTATTTGTGATCCAGTCGACCTGCACCCCTGGCAATACCAATCTCATGGAACTGCTGATCATGATCGACGCGTTGAAGCGGGCCTCCGCCAAGCGCATCACTGCCGTAATCCCCTATTATGGATATGCGCGGCAGGATCGCAAATGTGAGCCGCGGGTGCCCATCACCTCGAAACTGGTGGCCGATCTTCTGCACACCGCCGGAACCGACCGGGTGCTGACGATGGACCTGCATGCCGGGCAGATTCAGGGATTTTTTAACATACCCGTGGATCATTTGTTTGCCATAAACGTGCTGATCGGATACATTAAGAAGCTCAATTTCAAAGAACCTGTGGTTATTTCGCCCGATGCCGGAGGCGTGGAACGCGCCCGAGCCTATGCCAAGCGTCTGGGGACGTCTCTCGCCATCATCGATAAGAGGCGGGAAGGACCCAATGTCGCCAAGGCCATGAACATCATCGGCGATGTGAAAAACAAAGTCGCGATTATCGTTGATGATATGATCGATACCGCCGGTACCTTGATTGAAGCGACCAACGCCCTGCTCGATGCCGGCGCCGCCGAAGTGCACGGGCTGTGCACCCATCCGGTCCTTTCAGGACCGGCCGGGGAACGCATACAGAATTCGCCGATTAAATCGGTGATATCCACCAACACCATTCCTCTGCGGAAGGGGTTGGCGGATATAGGGAAAATTAAAATTTTATCGGTCGCCCCCCTGTTCGGAGAGGCGATCATTAGAATTCACAGCGAATCGTCTGTGAGTTCGTTGTTTGATTCTGACGGAGATTTGTAAAATGGCAGTTGCATTGAAAGGAAAAATCAGGGAAGGCCGAGGTAAAGGGGCCAATCGGAAACTGCGGGCCGAGGGATACTTGCCGGCGGTTGTGTATGGCGGTAAATCAGAAGTCAGCCTGACCGTGAACCCCAAAGAACTTAAGAAGCTAATCGAAAAAGAGGGCATCAACAGCCTGATCGAGCTGGCCATCGAAGGAGACAGCCAACCCAAGCGGGTTGTGGTCCTGAAAGATCACCAGCAACATCCCATTCGCAGTGGATGGGAGCATGCCGACTTCCTGGAAGTCAACATGCAGCAGGAAATCAAAGTGGATGTTCCGATCATTCTGGAAGGACATTCCCCCGGTGAAAAATTCGGCGGAATGGTCGAGCAGAATCTACATACGCTGAACGTCAAATGTCTTCCCGGCGAAATTCCGGAATTCATTAAGGTGGATATGACCCAGGTCCAACTCGATCAGGTGGTTCATATTTCCGACCTTATTGTTGGCGAGAACATAGAGATCTTAGATCACCTGACCGAAGCGGTGGTTTCGGTTCATCAGGTTAAGGTTAAGGAAGCGAAAGCCGAAGGGGAAGCGACTGCCGAGGAAGGCGAGGAAGCTTCCGCGGAGGCCAAGGCGGGTGAATCGGCAGGCGCCGAGAAGAAATAAATTCTGTGTTTTTGATTCTCGGTCTGGGAAATCCAGGGCCCCGTTACGAATTAACGCGGCATAACATGGGGTTCCTGGCAATAGATACCCTGGCCGAAAAATACCGGATCAAGCTGGATCAGCATCAACACCGGTCGTTAAGCGGTCGTGGCGAAGTGGAAGGATACCCTGTGGTAGTTTCCAAAGCCATGACCTATATGAACGAAAGTGGAGTGGCCGCCAAAGCCCTACTCCAGGCTTTAGGCATTCCCCCCGAACGGATGATCGTAGTGCATGACGAAATCGATCTGCCGCTAGGGAAGATCAAAAGGAAATTCAAGGGAGGCAACGCAGGGCACGGCGGCGTGGGTTCCATTATTAAGAAACTGGGAACCGAAGATTTTGCCCGCCTCCGTATAGGGGTGGGCCGTCCGCAAGATGGGCGGGATGTGGTCGATTATGTGCTGTCTCCTTTCACCAATGAGGAAATCCCTCAGGTGAATGACACCCTGGAAGAAGCAGTGAACCGGGTCGAAGAAATTCTGAAAGAGATCAACAAAACACACAATGAAACGGAGGAGTAACCAGGATGATTAAGGAATATAAGGGAGAGTTGTTTTTTATCGCTCTTGCCGTGGGTCTATATTTGGTGTTTGCGATTTTCCAGGGAGCGCATAATTACGCTTACCTGAGCCCGGTCTTCGGATTGTTCGGGCTGGCCATTGCGTGGAAAGTCTATGAATATGTCGACGATCAGCCGGAAGGCAATGAACGAATGACGGAAATCGCCGAGTCCATCCACGAAGGGGCGATGGTATTTCTTTCCCGGGAATACCGCATTCTGGCTTATTTCGTCGGCGGCGTTTTCCTTTTGCTGGTGATCTTTATCGGTTCCCAGCAGGGGATGTGGGTCGGATTCTGGACCGGAATAGCTTACATATTAGGAGCCGCGTGCTCCATGGCCGCAGGATTTTTCGGCATGAATGCCGCGACCACTGCCAACGTGCGCACCGCACAGGCCGCCAACGATTCCGGCCAGGCCAAAGCCCTCGATGTTGCATTTAACGGCGGCGCTGTAATGGGCCTGTGTGTGGCCAGCCTCGGTTTATTGGGTGTCGGCGGATTGTTCCTGATTTTCGGTCGCGGCGAAAACACCAGCGTCATCAGCGGGTTCGCAATGGGCGCCAGTTCCATCGCCCTGTTCGCTCGTGTCGGCGGCGGTATCTACACCAAAATTGCCGACGTCGGTTCCGACCTTGTGGGTAAAGTGGAAGCCGGTATTCCCGAAGACGATCCCCGTAACCCTGGCGTTATTGCCGATAACGTGGGCGACTGTGTGGGCGATACCGCAGGACTGGGCGCGGATATTTTCGAGTCCTATGTCGGCTCCATGATCGCCACCATCGCTATTGCTTCCAGCATGGGCCCGGATAGTTTTAAATACATGGCGTTGCCCGTTATCATAGCCATGGCGGGTCTGGTCGCCTCAATCATCGGTATCCGCTCCATTCGCGTTATGGCAAAGTTGGATCCCGCCGAGGTGCTTCGTTATTCCACATTCGTCAGCGCCGGTGTTCTTCTGCTGGCCGGTTTCATCGCCATTTCGGTGATGGGTCTGCCGATGGGCGTGTTTGTGGCGTTGGCTTTCGGTTGTTTCGCTGGAATCGGAATCGGGTTGATTACCGAATACTACACCGCAGGCAAGCCGGTGATAAAGATCGCCGAATCCAGTAAGACGGGTGTGGCGACTGTTATGATTACCGGGTTGGCGGTTGCCATGGAAAGCTGTGTGGCCCCCATTCTTATAATTTGTCTGGCTATTTTTGTCGGCGCCTATAACGCAGACCTGTACGGCGTGGCCCTGGCCGCGGTCGGTATGCTGGCTACGGTCGGCATCACCATGTCGGTCGACGCGTACGGACCGATTGCCGATAACGCCGGCGGTATTTCCGAAATGGCCGGACTCGGCGAAGAAACACGGAAAATCACCGACGGCCTCGACGCTCTGGGTAACACCACTGCCGCTATCGGTAAAGGATTTGCCATCGGTTCAGCCGCGCTCACGGCATTGGCTCTGTTTTCTGCATACACCCAGGCGGCCGGAATTAAGTCCATCGACATCACCACCACCGAAGTAATCATCGGCGTTTTGATCGGTGGTGCGGTACCCTTCCTGGTTGCGGCCATTACCATGACTTCCGTTGGTAAAGGCGCGTTCGTCATGATCGAAGAAATTCGCCGCCAGTTTCGGGAAATCCCGGGCCTGCTGGAAGGGACCGGTAAACCGGATACCGCCAGTTGTATCGACATCAGCACCAAAGCCGCTCTGCGGGAAATGGTGGCGCCGGGTGTCATTGCGTTCCTCATGCCTATCATCATCGGTTTCCTGTTGGGTAAAGAAGCTCTGGGCGGAATGCTGGTGGGAGCGACCTTGTCCGGTGTTCTTCTGGCCCTGTTCATGTCGAATGGTGGCGGCGCCTGGGACAATGCCAAGAAGTACGTCGAAAGCGGTCATTTGGGCGGCAAAGGCTCCGATGCGCATAAAGCGACTGTAGTAGGTGATACCGTGGGCGATCCGCTGAAAGACACCTCAGGACCGGCAATGAACATCCTCATTAAACTGATGTCCATTGTTTCATTGGTATTGGCCCCGCTGTTTATTTAATACCGTTAGTTGAATTATCTGACCGGGATGGAGGTTTCTCCATCCCGGTTTTTTATTTTTAAAGGATCTCTTTATGTCCGGGAAAAAATTGAAATTTGGCATGCATGACTTTCTCAATGCCCAACCGCTTTTGATCCCCCTGCGTGAGAAAGAAGCGCAGTTGGGGGTTACGATGGTGACCGGCTCGCCTGCAGAGCTGGCAGGTCAATTGCAAGCCGGACAGCTCGATCTGGCGATGATTCCCTCCATTGAATACCTGAGGAACCCTCTGGCCTACCGTCTGCTTCCCGGGATTGCCGTGGCTTCCCGTGGCCCGGTGAACACGGTGTTGTTTGTATCGCAGAAACCCCTGGAGGAGGTGCAGTCGGTCGCGCTGGACGCGAGGTCACGGACCTCTGCCGCGTTACTGCAGGTATTGTTCGGCGATGTGTTTCCATGGAACGTGTTTTTGGAAACTTCCGATCCGGATCCGGCGGAAATGTTAAAAGAACACGATGCCTCACTCATTATTGGTGATCCCGCGTTTCGTGTGCGCGCTTCTTTTCCCAATCTGCACATTTATGACCTCAGCGAATTGTGGTTCGAGCAAACTGGAAAAACATTCGTCCATGCCGTGGTGGCGGTGCGGCAGGAAATTGAATTGGATCAGGAATTTCTGGTGACCATGCAGGAGGTCAAGGGAGAAGGAATGGCGCAAATTGAAAGTATCGCGCAGGCGGCAGCGAAAAAGTTAGGCATCGCCTTCGAAACCTGCCGCGATTATCTGGAGAACAAGATTATCTACGACCTGGGCAAGGAGGAAATGATCGGCCTGCAGCATTTCCGCGACGTTTGTTTTGAGAAAGGTCTCCTGGAACAAAAGGAAATGATCAAATTCGTTCAGGTTTAACGGAAGTTCAGGAAGGATTTCAGTTGAACAGGCCGGTGATCCAATTCCAAATGGCGGCGAAAAAATTCTCCATCCATTCAATAAATTTCTGTGATTCCTGTTTTTGTTTGCCTTCCTCGGCTTCAAGATCGTCCAGGAGATCATTTTCTGCCTGTTCAGGAGCCGGACTTTCAAGGGGCGCCAACGTGGGCGGGTCGATACCATCGATGAGCGAAGGAGGCACGGGAGGCAGTTGCGCTTTATTCTCCACTTTTTCCTTTAGCCGCATGACATCTTCGTCAAGGGTGGCCAGCGAATTCTGATGTGTTTTCAGAGTGGCGTCCATATCGGACTTGAATTGCTGTAAGTTCCGGTTCAGGGCATCCAGTGACTGTTTGTTCTGGCGGGTTTGATCCGCTTCGGTATCCAGAGCGCTTAACTGGGCTTCCAGCTGGGCGATCTTGGCGCGCGTCTCGTTTTGGAATTTCAACTGCTCCTGGTACAGATAATAGCCACCCGCTCCCACCCCGCCGGCGATAACCAGGAAAAAGAAAACCACGATTCCCCATGCCCCGGAAGACTTCTTCTCTCGTTTTGATTTGGGAGAAGGGCTCAGCGCAGGAGACAAAGACTCCTCGGGAATGACAGGGGGATCAACGGGAAACGATTCCTCGGGGGTGACAGAGGAATCCACAGGAGTCGATTCCTCTTCCTCGGGTGTATTTCCGGAGTCCGGTTTTTCTTCTTCGGTAGCCAATAGTTTTCCTGGGTTTAATGAATAATTTTATTCAGCGGGAACTCGACAATATCTTCCGCCCCTGCTGTTTTCAGGTCGGGGACGATCTCCCGTACCAGTTTTTCTTCGAGGATGACCGTCAGGTCCACCCAGTTTTCGTCACTCAGGTTAGCGAGAGTGGGTTTGACTCCCTGCGGCAGAATTTTCATGACTGCGTCCAAGGCATTCTTGGGAACGTTCATCATCATCCCCACCTTTTTGTTGGCGGCCATGGCGCCCTTGAGCATAAGGACGAGGCGGTCGACTTTATTTTTCTTCCATTCGTCCTTGAAGGCCTCTTTGTTCATGATGAACTTGGTATTGGACTCCATCAGGGTTTCAACGATACGCAGATTATTGGCCCGGAGGGAATTGCCGGTTTCCGTAACTTCGACAATAGCGTCGGCCAGTTTTGGCGGCTTCACTTCGGTGGCTCCCCAGGAAAACTCGACTGAAGCGGTGACGCCATGCTTCTTCAGATAGTCTTCTGTCATGTTGACAACCTCGGTTGCAATACGTTTGCCCTGCAGATCCTTAATGGTTTTAATGGGTGAGTCATTGGGAACCGCCAGCACCCAGCGGACCGGCCGCGCCGAAACCTTGGAATATACCAGGTCGGCAACATCTTCAACCTCTACCCGGTTTTCCTGAACCCAGTCCTTGCCTGTCAGTCCGGCATCCAGCACGCCGTCGGCGACGTAACGCGCAATCTCCTGAGCGCGGATCAGCATGCACTCGATTTCGTCATCGTCGATGCTTGGAAAATAAGACCGACTGCTGATTTTAATCTGATAACCTGCTTTGGCAAACAGGTTGACGGTCGCTTCTTCCAGACTGCCCTTTGGAATTCCCAATTTCAATACATTGCCACTCATTAATTCTTTCCTGCCAGTTTAAGGTTGACGTTACTTTTTATAAACTTTATCCGGATCGAATACTTTTTCTTCGACCGTGGTGACTTCTCCATTCAGCTTGCGGAAGAAACAGCTGGTGTAGCCTTTATGGCAGGCGGCTTTGCCCACCTGCTCGACTTTGAGCAGGACGGTGTCGTCATCGCAATCGACAAACACTTCCTTAACCACCTGTACATTACCGCTTTCCTCGCCTTTCATCCATTGTTTGTCGCGCGACCGGCTGTAGAACCAAGCCTTGCCGGTCTCCAGGGTTTTTTCCCAGGCGATTTGATTCATGTAGGCAAGCATCAGCACTTTGCCGGTGGCATGGTCCTGTATAATCGCGGGGACAAGGCCCCCCATCTTTTCAAAATCCAGTTGCATAACCTCTCCATTGTGAAACAAAGTGAAACAGGAGATTTTAAATTATATTGATTTTCTGTCAACATTATAATAGCCTGTCCGCACCTAATTGAAATGTGTAATTTACCCCTAATCCCGCGATTTTATTAATGAATTGGGCATTTTAGGTTAAAATCGGGCGCTAGGAATTGATCCAGAACCCTTGAATTCGAGGTGTTATGCCGTCTTTAAGTGGATATAAAATATATGATACGGATGAGCCCTGCAATTATACCGGGCAGAAGCTGGTTGAGGCCATGACCAAGGTGGTGGACGACCGCCTTTCCGAAAACCAGCGGGAGTTGAATCTCAAAGGCTGTTGTGTCGGAAATAACGGCTTGCAGGTGATTGGTGAGGACCCCCGGATTGCCAATATCAAGCGGCTGAATCTGGGAGGCAACAAGATCGGCGATGCCGGGGCCCATTTTCTGGCAGAAACCGAAGCCTTTTCAAAGCTTAACTGGCTGGAACTGGGCGGCAATGACCTGAGTCCCGAGGGAGTTCGAGTCCTGATTAAATCTAAAGTGCTCCGAAAACTGAAAACTCTCAATTTGTACCGCAATTATATCAAGGACGAGGGGGCCAAAATCCTGGCGGAAGAAAACGAACTGGAAAAAATTGAGGAAATGGACCTGGCGCAGAATGAAATCGGCGACGAAGGATTTATCGCTTTGTCCAATTCGGAAAAATTTCCCAACCTGGTGGCTTTATATCTGGACAATAATTTTGGCACCCGGGAAGGCAAGGCAAGCGCCCGGTTGAATCCCAATTTCAAAAAACTTCAATCTTTAAATCTGTAATTGCCGCGTCCCACTGCGCTTTAAGGTTACATCATTATGGAAAACGGTTCGTACGGAAAAGGATCTTTCTTGATTGCCAATCCCGTACTGCCGGACCCCAATTTTTCGCGAACCGTGGTTCTGTTGTGCAACCACAACGACGAGGGATCGTTCGGCCTGGTCATCAACCGCAATTCCGGACTGAAATCCTCCGAAGTATTTGCCTCGTCGGATTTGCTGGCAGACTGTGAATGCGATGTGTTCATCGGCGGCCCGGTTGCGCCTGCGCAGGTATTCTATCTGTGCCGGTCCCCCCACCCTTTACCCGAAATGGAAGAGGTCTGCCCCGGCGTGCATATGGGGTTGAGTTGGGACGCCTTGGAAGCGGCATTGCCCGACCTGGAGCGGCCCAACGAAAATCTGCGTTTTTATATGGGGTATTCCGGCTGGGGTTCCGGACAGTTGGCGGATGAAATGGATCAGCGCAGTTGGCTGACCTGTGATGCAACGGATCAGTTTGTATTCAATGTCTCCGAAAAACAGATCTGGCCGGGGGTGGTCCATTCCCTGGGCAAGGAATACGAATATCTCCTGCAGGCTCCGGTCGACCCGAGAAACAACTGACCGCCGTTAAATCCAGAGGTGCTCGCATGGTGAAACTGTATCGCCCCCCTCCCTCCGAACAAATCTACGAATCCTATCTTCCGGGCAAATACATCGGCTTTACCGTGGAACGGTATTTTGCCGACCGGTTTTCCTATTTGAGCCGGGAAGAATGGTGCGAATACATTCGGGACGGGCGGATCACCGTGAATGGCGAACAAGTGGACCCGGCCACCCCGCTCAAACAGCACGATTTTATCGTGACCCGCATGGGAATGCGGGAAGAGCCGCCCTCCGACCGCACACTGGATCTGGTGTATGAGGATGACACGATTCGCGCGTTCAACAAAGGGGCGCCGCTAGCCATGCATCCCTGCGGACGGTATTTCAAAAACAGCCTGACGGAAATCCTGAAAGAGGCGTATCCCGGCGAGACGCCGCGCCCGATACAGAGGCTGGACGCCCTGACCACCGGCCTCGCGGTGTTTGCGAAATCAAAAGAAGTCGCCACGCATCTGATGAAGGAGTTCGAGGCCAACCGGATTGATAAGGAATACCTGGCTCTTGTGGAAGGGATTCCCCCCGAAAATAATTTTGTAGTGGATGCGCCGGTCGGTAAAGTAAAGGGGTCGGCCCGAGGGGTTGGACGGGAAACCCTGAACCCGAAAGAAGCGATCACCTATTTTGAATTGTTAAGCCTGCAGGGGGACAGGGCCCTGCTGAAAGCCGTCCCTAAAACCGGCCGCACCAACCAGATTCGCGTGCATCTGGCCAGTATCGGCCTGCCGGTGGTCAACGATCCTGTGTACGGCGAACCTCACAAAGACGGCGTGCATCAGTATGGATTGCATGCTTATCGCTTGCGTTTTGACGGCATCGATGGCGAAATAGATTTGACGGCTCCCTGGCCGGAACATTTTCAACCTTATTGGGACGCCCTTTGCAGGGAGAGCAAGATTGCTCAAAGGTAACTGCAAATAATATTTTTGAGCGCAGGATACAGGCGAACATTCGATTTCAATTGAGAAAGAGGAATACAGGGCCAGGATGAATCGGAACATTTTAGTGGAAGAAAATAAAACAAACCCATCGCGCGCTCCTGAGAAAGGCGGACGTCTGATCGATCGCGCCCGCAATGCCTTTTGGATGGCTCCCATGTCCGGCATTACCGATGTCTGTTTCCGGCAACTGATGGATGAGATGGGAGCGGGGGTGCTGGTGTCCGAGCTGGTGTCCGCCAAGGGGCTGGTCTACAATTCGGAAAAAACCCGGAAGATGCTCCTGATTCACGACAATCCAGGTACGCTGGTCGGCCTGCAGTTGTTCGGCGAGGAGGCGGACGACTTTGTTAAAGTGGCGCATCTGGTGGAGGAGCGGGGTGCGGATTTTCTGGACATCAACCTCGGTTGCCCGGTGAAAAAGGTGGTGCAGAAAGGTTGTGGCTCGGCATTGATGCGCGACCCGGCTCGTCTGGAAGTGTTTCTGACACGAATCCGCAAAAATATCAGCCTGCCCCTTACGGTTAAGATGCGCACCGGATGGAGCGCGGAGGAGTTGACCATTCACGAGTGCGTTGCCGCCGCGCAAAATGCCGGGTGCGAATGGGTGGCGATTCATGGGCGGACCCGCGTGCAGGGCTACGATGGCCGGGCGGACTGGGATTTGATCGCCGAAGTGAAACAGCGCACCACCCTGCCGATTATCGGCAACGGCGACCTGCGAGATGCCGACCGGGCCCGGACCCTGCTGAATGAAACCGGCGTCGATGCCGTCATGATCGGACGCGGGGCCCTGCGGAATCCATGGATTTTCAAGCAATGTACCGGCGAATTGGGAGACACGCTGGATCCCTCCCGGCTGGCACTGCTCAGGCGCTTTTATGAGCTCCTGAGAGCAATTCACGATACCCGGCGCACCCTGCTGTACCTGCGGAAACTGGCGGTCTGGCTGGCCTACGGATACCCCGGGGCCTCGGCTTTTCGCGGAGCCATGTTCCGGACAACCACCGTTAAAGAAGTCCTGGAGCAGGCGGAGGAATACTTTTCAGGCATGGAGGCTTTACCCTTGCCCCGGTTTGACGAGGCGGAGGCGTTCATGATGGGCGGCCACGGTTGAGGGGTACCCCCACCTTGCTATTAGAATGCAATTTTTTTTCAATGGGTTGTGGTTTTTGGGATAGTTTATCTTTACAATATTAGAGTAGACCGATTTTAACTATTATGGATGCCGGATATGAATAAAGATAAATACCTCAAGCTCATGGCGGATATTCCTTTTTTTAAGGAAATGGACCAGGCGGAACGGGAAGATTTGTTGACCTTCGAAAATCATTGGATGGAATTCAAACCCAAAGAAAAAATCCTGAACGAAGAAGAGGTCGATTACGGGTTTTTTGTTTTGCTGGAAGGACAGGTCAGCGTGATGCGCAGTAAGCCCGCAGAAGTTTCCCTGGCCCAGTTGGTTGCCGGCGCTATTTTCGGTGAAATCACCATGAAAGCCAAACGTCCGCGTTCCAGTTCCATTGAGGCAGACGAAGAGGTTACGGTGTTTAAAGTCGATGGCCAGCTCATAGATAAACTCAATCCGAAAATGGTCATTAAGATCAAGGATCAGATCATCGATCTGGTCATCACCCGTTTGGACGAAGTGAACAACCGGTTGAGCAGTTTTATCCGGTAATCTCCCCCCAATATCATCAACCTTGTGTTTTAAAATCTCAGGGTTGCGAAAGAGTAAATTCCGTTGTCTGCAATTCCATCGAATTTAACCGGCTCCAAAAAAACTTCCGGTCCCGGATCACCCCGTCCCTCTCTCAAACATAGAGAGTTCACCGTCTATGGCTGGAATGCGTGCCAGCGTATTTTTGAAACCCGGCCGCAGGATATCCTGCGCGTTCTGTTCAGCCAGAGCCGGTCGCCTCATCTGAAAAAGGTCAAGGACTGGTGCCGCGAACATAAGCTTCCCTATCGCAAGCTGGATCAGGAATCACTGAACAAGGTGGCGGCGAGCGTGCACCATGAAGGATGCGTGATGGTGGTGCGGCCCTTAAAGCAACCTTCGATTTACGATTGGATGCAGGCGGGCCTCAAAAAAAATCAATTTGCCCTGGCGCTGGACCGGGTGGAGAATCCGCACAATGTCGGCGCGATTCTCAGGTCGTGCGCGTATTTCGGCGCACAGGGATTGCTGGTCGGCCTGGGAGAAACGGCGAGTGCGATCAGCTCCTCTGCGGCACGCATGGCAGAGGGGGCGCTCGAAATGGTGCCGCTCCTGGAAACCAAAAGCCTGTCATCCGCCTTGAGAGATTTAAAGGCAAAGGGAATGTTCATCGTGGGCGCCGACCCGGCCTCCAGGCAGGGATTATACGATTTAAAATGGCGCTGGCCGTGCGTCATGGTGGTGGGCAACGAGCAGGAAGGACTGTCCGATCCCGTTAAAAAAAGATGCGATGCGCTGGTGCGCATTCCCGGTACCGGTGACATGCAATCGCTGAACGCATCGGTGGCCGCCGGAGTTTTGCTGGCGGAACTGGCCCGACGCTCGCCCCCGTTATCCAAACCCCCCTCAAAATAAATCATGTTTCTCGCGCAAATACACCCTCTGGTTGTTCCGTTTGCGGTGGCGTTGCTGGTGACGGGAGTGGTGTTCGAATTTTACGGTCTCTTTCAGAAGGAAGAGTCTGCTCGCACGGCGGGAGGATTCAACATCCGTCTCGGTCTGGCGTTTGCCGTGGCCGCAGTGGTGTTGGGGTTTCTGGGAGTGATCAGCCTCGGCGATTTGTTTTCCGAAGCCGATCCGCGGCTCAGCCTGGAAGTCAAAGCGCAACTCAAAAAATTCCTGTCCTACCACATCCTGTTTGCCTGCTCGACGGTATTGATTTTCATCCTGGCGCTCATCGCCTGGCGTTACCGTCAGAAAAAAACGGGACAGGTCATATACTTTGCATTACTGGGTATGGGTTTAATCACGGTATTGGCAACGGGGTACTGCGGCGGAGAGCTGGTGCACCGGTTCGGCCTGCCGGATCCGACTCTGGGTCAATGAAAAACCAGCAGGTAACCGGACCAGGCGGTGGCACCGATGGCTAAAAAGGTGACCGCGTAGAAGAACAGGGCGGCAGGTTTCAGCGGTTGGGTGTAGGCGTAGATTGTGCAGATTATAAAAAAGACCACCGTGGCGAAGGCATAACCCTGGTGTCCCTCCACTTCAACAATCGGCCATAGCGAGAGGTCGGCGGCAAACATGCCGGTCAACACCGCGAGGATGGCGGCCAGCAATCCCAGACTGAAATTGAGGCAGGCGGCCTGTACCCAGCGCGGATCGGAACGGCGGCGCGCCAGTGCCAGCATCCACAATCCCGCCAGAAACAGCGCTGGCGGAAAATGCGAGAAAAAAGGATGCAGGGCGGGTGTGCTCAGCATGGGATTAAGAGGTTGCCAAGGTAAGAGGGTTGGAGTGGTTCCAGTTTGGTGTCAGGTCAAAACACAGATTCTTCACTCCACTTCGTTTCGTTCAGAATGACAGAGAAACATGGATTGTCATTCTGAGCGTTAGCGAAGAATCTATGTTTTAAAACGTTGGATCAATAAACCCGCACACCTCATAAATTAAAGTGTCGCCAGAGCGGGTGGATACCGGCTTTTAGTTCTTGTCGGGCTTGATATCCGGTTCCTGGTTCAGGTCGAGATTGACGTCGATATCCACCTTGGTGGCGGCGGAGACTTCCTGCTCCAGCTGGTCGAGGCCGGCGGTTTGTTTTACGCCTTCGGTTTCGTCGAGGATATCCTGTTTCAACTCGTTGAACGTTTTCTGGAATTCGCCCCAACCCCGGCCGACGGCGCGTGCAAGTTTGGGAAGATTTTTAGGGCCGATGGCTATCATGGCGATGGCCATGATGATCAGGATTTCGAAAAAACCGATGTCAAACATAGGACGCCCTTAAAGGGTTCATATTCACGTATGGACCGATCATATCAAACTCCCCAGCCATCCACAAGGACGGACTGTACCGCCCCTCTCATTGACACCCCAATCCTTCTTGTCTACTATGAATCAGCGGTTTGCGGCCTGGAAACCGGTTGACCCACCTGGGAGGGCGGGAGGCAGAAGAACCATTATGGCTACGAACTTCGGGCAGGGGCTCTGGCGTCTGGCCGATCCCAAAATTTCCCTGGCGTCGATGGCTTCCCTCTTTCTCGGCGCCTGTGCCTCGGCCGCCAAGGGCCCCCTGCACTGGGGCTGGCTGGCCCTGACGGTCTTCGGCATCTTCTGTATCGAGGTGGCGAAAAACGCCTCGGGCGAAATTTTCGATTTTGATTCGGGAACCGACCCCGCCGTTGCTCCGGAACACCGGACGCCGTTCTCCGGCGGCAAGCGGGTGCTGGTGGACGAACTGCTCACCCGCGGACAGACCATCGGCATCGCCGCAGTCGCCTACCTGCTGGGAATTGGCATCGGGCTGGTCATTGTGGTGTACCGCGAGCCGCTGGTTCTTCAACTGGGGATGATCGGCGTGGGGGCCGCTTATTTTTATAACGGTTACCCGCTGAAGCTGGCGTACCGGGGAATGGGCGAGCTGACGGTTGCGTTCTGTTACGGTCCGCTGATCTGCAGTGGCACCTATCTGGTACAACACGGCACGGTGACGCCGCAGGTGGTGGCGCTGTCTCTGCCGCTCGGATTGCTGATCGCGGCGTTTCTCTGGATCAACGAGTTTCCCGATGTCCACGCCGACCGCCTGGCCAACAAGAGGAACTGGGTGGTCCGCCTGGGGCCGCGACAGGCCAGCCGGGTGTTTGTCATTCTCCTGGCGACGGCGGGGATTCTGCTGGCCGAATTGCCGTTGATGATGGGTTATCCGAAAAGCGTCTGGCTCGCGGGCATTGCGATTCCCCCGGCGGTTCTGGCGGCCCGGCGTTTATGGGTGGATTACGATCACCCGCAGAAGCTGATTCCGGCACAGGCGAGCACGCTGTTGGCGTTCGTCCTGTTTGCTCTGGGTGGCGGTATCGGTCTGGTGATCGCCAATTGACACCTCCAGCCATCTTGGCTACTCTGAAACAAGCACTTGCAGTGCAGGACCCGGGCAAGGCCCGGAGCTGATTTTGCTGGGGCGTCAGGACGCGATCAGTGAGTTATATTCGCAAACGGAGTTTTTGAAATTACCTGCGTGGGCACTCCGCCTGCACTCTACGATTATTGATTATCGTTACCGGTCAGTAAACTTACTCTCCCTGTCAAGGGAGTTTCCGGGCAGGAGCCGGGCAGGGCCCGCTCCTGTTTTTTTTTCGGCACTAAACTTATGCAAATTATTCGCGGCACCAAACACATTCCCGAACCCGGCCCCTACCCGGTAATGACGATCGGCAATTTCGACGGCGTGCATCTGGGACACCAGATCATCTTTCGGCGAGTGGCGGAAATCGCACGGCAAAACAACGGAACCGCCATTGTGTTCACGTTCGAGCCGCATCCGTTGAAAATCATCGCGCCGGATAAAGCGCCGCCCCTGCTGACGAGCTTCCGCAAGAAGATGGAATTGATGGAGCAGTGTGGCATCGATCAGGTGGTTTGCGCCGATTTCACTCAAGGCTTCGCTGACCAGCAACCGCGCGAGTTTGCGGAAAATATTCTGGTGGGCAAAATCGGCGTGAAGGAGATTGTGGTGGGATACGATTATGCCTTCGGCCGGGGGCGCGAGGGCACCATCTCGTATCTTAAAAAGATGGGCGAGGAATTTAATTTTCAGGTGCATGTGATCGATCCGGTGGAATTAGAAGGGCACCGGGTGAGCAGTTCTTATGTTCGCGAACTGATTGAGGAAGGCGATGTGACCCGTGCGCGCGACTTTCTGGGGCGTCACTATTCGATTCAGGGACCGGTGGTGCATGGGCACAAGACCGGGCGCGGGATCGGGTTCCCCACCGCCAACATCGATACCAGCAAGGTGCAGATTCCCGGCACGGGGGTCTATGCGGTTTACGTGACCTCCGAGGGCAAAGTGTATTCGGGCGTGGTCAATATCGGTTTCAACCCGACGTTCAACCGCGACCGGCTGAGCGTGGAAGTGCACATTTTCGATTTTGGCGATTCCATTTACGGCGAGGAAATCGAAGTCGCCTTCATCGAGCGGATTCGCGGGGAAATCCAGTTTGACTCGGCGAAGGACCTGGTCGCGCAAATCGAGAAAGATATCGCCACCGCCAAAACCATTTTATCCAGGAACCCGATTTGAAAAAATCCGGACAACTGATTCTTGGGCTGATCGTCGCGGTTGCCGCCGTGTACTACACGATGCGCAACGTGTCGGTTTCGGAGTTAATGGATTCGTTCAGGCAGGTCAATTATGTCTGGCTCCTGCCGACATTTTTACTGATGTGCCTGACCTACGTGGCGCGGGCGATCCGCTGGCGCGTACTCCTGTTGCCGGTTCGGGAAGAGGTGAAAACCTGGGATTTGTTTTCACCGCTCATGGTCGGGTTCATGGCCGGGGTCCTGCCTGCCCGCGCGGGGGAATTGATCCGCGCCTACCTGCTGGGGAAAAAATTCGAGTTGTCCTTCGCCAGTTCGCTGGCCACCATCGTGGTCGAGCGGTTGTTCGATCTGATTCTGCTGTTGTTCCTGTTTTCGTGGATTCTGGTATTTCACGGAGAGATTTTCGACGCCAACATCGCGTGGTCGGGTATTTCGATCAGGGACCTGGCCTTTCAGTTCGGAATCTTCAGCCTGGCGCTGGTACTGGGATTGATCGGATTCATTTACCTTTTGACGTTTCACAATGAAAAAGCCATGGCGCTGGTGCACTGGCTGGTCAAACCGTTTCCCGAGAAATGGCAATACAAACTGATCCAGATGACGGAGACGTTCAGTCAGGGTCTGGGTGTGTTCCGCAATGTGAGAGCGCTGGTGTTTATCGGTGTGGCGACCGTCGGGGTGTGGGCTCTGATTGTTCTGCAATATTATCCCTTGTACTGGGCCTATGGTTTGCAGGACAAGTCGGCGGCTTCGCTGATTTTATTGACGGTGATGGTGTGTATATTGATTACCGTTTTGCCGACCCCGGCGTTTCTGGGATCGTTCAATGCCGGTGTGCTGATCGCGCTTCATGAAATCATGGGCGAGGCGGAGGTGGCAACGGTCAGTTTCGGATTTGTAGCGTGGGGAGTGAATTTCTCTGTAATTGTTTTAGGAGGTGTTTACTTTATCCTTCACGACCACATTTCCGTGAAGAAGCTGGTGGAAATTGAAGAAGAGGCTTGAGAAGCGAATTACTTGAGGATCTGCCGGATGACCTTGTTGAAATGCAGAACCGCTTCTTTCAGTTTCAGCAGTTTTTTGCAGATCAGGTAGTCATACACTTCCTTGCAGACTTCTTCCTGCCGGGCATGCGAGACGATAAATACAGGTCGGTTTAACTTGTTGTTGGAATTCGAGCTACCAGAAATCATATTTCCCCCCAGAAAAAAAATTCTAAGTCATCACCAGTGATGGCTTAATTCGGTGGGATTATGTGACAGCCTCCATGTAAAATCAAGCACAATTACCTGATTAGAGGTAATTAAATGAATGTGTTAGGGGTGATTTCATCAATGGTGAATGTTAACGATTTTTAAAAGGTTCAAAAAAAGGGGATTAAAATTTTTTCCAATTTTCCGATGGGTATGATATTTTAATCCGCACCATTCAAGCCGAAGTGGTGGAATTGGTAGACACGCATGATTCAGGTTCATGTGGGGGCAACCCTGTGGAGGTTCGAGTCCTCTCTTCGGCACCATTTTTCAGGAATCCTGCCGCGATTCAGAAAAAGGGTAGAATCACTTGGCCAGATTTGCGGCCAGGGAATAAAACAGTTGGAACAGCCCAGCCAGGGCGGCAAAGGCCAGAAGTATTAAAGTGACGTTGATCGTGTACTTGATGAGTACATAAAGCTTCCGGTTGGTCTGCTTGAGGGCTTTCATCCTTTGATTGACCGGCGCCAATCCGGAAAACAGTAAATTGGCAAACCCTCGTCGGTCTCCCTCGATATTCGGTACCACCGTCATTCGCATCAATCCCTTGAAACACCAGTTGATGAAACGCCCGATAAAGTTCATGGGGCGTTCGACATCGCACATCAGAATCAAACGAGGCTGATCGGAATTGTTCTTCGCGTAATGCGGATAGGTCTCGTCGAACAGCAGGGCCTCGCCGTTTCTCCATGAGTAGGGGATCTCGTCAATATTGATAAAACAATCGTCGGAGTTCGGAGTTTCCAGGCCGAGGTGGTATCTCAAGGAGCAGGCGACGGGGTCCAGGTGCCGGGTCAGTTGCCCGCCCGGGGGCAGGATGGTAAACATCGCACCGTTGACGGAAGGAATTTTTTCCAGGATGCGGACGGTGTTGGGGCACAGTTGCTTCGCGGAATCGTGGGTGTATCCGTACCATTTAAGATAGAACTTGCTCCAGCCGTATTTGAAAAAAGTGCGAAAGCCAATATCGTAAGAACCCTGCGCGCCGGATTGCTTGGTCTGCTCAAAATAATGATTCCGGTACAGATTGAGCACTTCCTCCCTGATGGTTTCCCAGTTGTCCTGAATTTCGTCCAGCTCATGAAACTTATCAAGATCCATGATGGGTTGCTGGGCCCGGCTCTGGGTGAACATATACAAAATACAGTTGAGCGGGGAAAAAATCGGCCAGCCCTTTCTCAGGTATTCTCCGAGGTTTTCATATCGGGCCTTGCCCCGGTACAGATAAACATAAGTGATCGATCCCAGGATGAAGGCAAAGATCAGAGACAGGGCAATCATGGTCGAAGTCATGGGTATCCTCCCGCTACTTGACAGGAAATGATAAGGATGGGCTTATGGTTATGGATCAGGATCCTTTGGTAAGAAAAAAGGAATCCGGGCAATTCAGGAACCCTGTTAATAGTATAGGAGGTTTTTGAAAAAAGACCAAGGAATCTGAGTTTCTCCGCGAATTCTTTGAACAAAAAAAGGTATGACCAGCGGTCCAGGTCACCATTACGTCAGGTTATTTATTGCAGAGAGATTTTGAAAACCCGGATTAAGGCCGGAACAGATTCAAATATTGAGAAAACCGGTACATTTTTTTTCGTTGTGTTCCGGTGATTTCTTCCAGAATTTTTAAATTTTCAAAATTATTGAGTATCCTGATTGCCGTTGCCGGGGAGCAACCCAATAACTGCTGAACGTCAGCACTTTTGATGTAAGGATGATTGAAAAGATGATTGAATAATTCCAGGTCAAACTTACTGCTTCCCGGTTTTTGAGCAATCAACTCAAGTGTGGAGGTTTGCAAAGCCAGAATCTTTACTGCGGTTTCCTGGGCTTGCTGGCTAACCTCTATGATTCCCTGTAGGAAAAATTTCAGCCAGCCTTCCCAATCACCTTCGTTCCTTACCTTCATAAGCCAGTTATAGTATTCCTGCCTGTGTTGTTTGAAGTAATGGCTGAGATATAAAAGAGGATATTTTAGTATCCCCCTTTGACACAGAAGAAAGGTGATAAGTAAGCGGCCCACACGCCCATTGCCATCCAGAAAGGGATGGATGGTTTCAAACTGCACGTGGATTAATCCACATTCAATCAAAATCGGATAATTTTTATTTTGGTGAAGATATTTTTCAAAATGGTCCAAAGCTGTGTTCATTTCATGAACCGGAGGTGGATTGTAAACTGCGTTTTGCGGAGAAGAACCTCCAACCCAGTTTTGCGAACGGCGGAAATCTCCCGGCGTTTTTTTTTGTCCCCGTACACCCTGTAATAGTTTTTCATGGATTTCCCGGATGAGTCGCAATGAAAGAGGAAAACTTTTCAGTCGTTCCAAACCGTAGTTCATGGCTTCTACATGGTTCCATGTTTCGGCCACATCATCCGAAGTTAATCTCATTTTTTTTTGGGTTTCATATTTTAGTAAATCATCCATTGAGCTTTGTGTGCCTTCAATTTGCGAACTGAGCACGGATTCATGGCGGACATACATAAACACAAACAGGTTCGGATTGGGCAGAGTGATGGTAATACCATCCAGCCGCGCCAGAGCCTGGTCTGCCCCGGACAGGAGGAGAGTCAACTCTGGGTCCATTGCAATCGGAGGTTGAGGAGGCAGAGGCTTGGGTATGAAAGCCTTGTGACCCTCAGGTTGGGTTACATATTGTCCGGTGCGGTTGGGAGCTTTCATCGTTTTTGCTGGCTTTGAGAGGTATTTTTAAAATTTGGCTAATTTTAAAAATAATCGCAAATAATTTTAACTTGCTAAAATTATATACTAAAAACCTAATTTATTTTTAATTTTTATGATTTTTTGAAAATGTTTTTGTTGATTTTAGTGCATTGAAATCGGGGGTTATGGTAAGTCGTTGTTTTTAAGGCTATTGTTAGGAATGAGGTGGAAAATCTTAACTCCACATGCTGTGGTGGGTACCCAAGTTAGCTTCTATATATTGGGGCTTTAGAGGGGGTAAATGGGAAATCAGGCCAGGAGGGGATGGCCGAGTTCTTCGCGCTGGCGGACGTAGCCTTCGGCGCACAGGCGCGCCAGTTTCCGCACCCGCCCGATGAAGCCGGTGCGCTCGGTCACGCTGATCGCCCCGCGCGCGTCGAGCAGATTAAAGGCATGCGAGCACTTTAAGGTGTAGTCGTACGCGGGGAGAACCAGGTCCTGCTCCAGCAGGGTTTTGGCTTCGGCCTCGTACATATCGAACCATTGGAACAGCCGGTCCTTGTTGGAGGCCTCAAAGTTGTACTTCGAAAACTGCTTCTCGGTTTCCAGATGAACGTGGCCGTATTTCACCGAGTCGTTCCACTGCAGATCGTACACGTTATCGACATTCTGCAGGTACATGGTTATGCGCTCCAGCCCGTAAGTCAGCTCCACCGATACCGGGTCGAGGTCAATACTCCCCACCTGCTGGAAGTAGGTGAACTGGGTGATCTCCATGCCGTCCAGCCATACCTCCCATCCCAGGCCCCACGCGCCGAGGGTGGGCGACTCCCAATCGTCCTCGACAAAACGGATGTCATGCTTGAGGGGATCGATGCCCAGCGCCTTGAGACTGCCCAGGTATTGCTCCTGCACATCTTGCGGCGACGGCTTCAATATGACCTGGTACTGGTAGTAATGTTGCAGACGGTTCGGGTTCTCGCCGTACCGTCCGTCGGTGGGACGCCGGGACGGCTCGACATAGGCGGCGCGATAAGGCTCCGGACCCAGCACGCGGAAAAACGTCGCCGGGTTGAAGGTGCCGGCCCCCGCCTCGATATCGTACGGCTGGTGGATAACGCAGTCGCGCGATCCCCAGTACTTCTCCAGTTTCAAAATCACATCTTGAAAGTTCATGGAAACGGTTTTAGCAGAGAATCGCAGGCAGTGTCAACCGACATTACCAGCAGTATTTATCCTATTCCGTATAAAAGATCCCAAATCTCGCGGACCCATTTTTTAAAGCTTTTCCAGAAGGATTTGCCTTTAAATATATTCTGGATAAATAAAATGGTTGCAATGATCATAAGAAATAGAGAAACCAGAAGAGCAACCCAATCATCTGTAAAAATGTAATAGCCTAGCAATATCGCAAAAATGATACCCAGTAGCATTAGAGATTTGTTCAAGGGGTTATGGTTTTGGTGAGGAGGTAAGGGCATATTTAGTGTTTCAGGTTTAAATCACCGCAACCGTTTTCGGGGTGAGGATGACTTGTTTGACTTTGAATTTGAGGTCGAACAGGTCGTCGCCGACGGTTTTGAATACGGTCAGGCCCTCGATTTTGGTGAGGTCGAGCTGGTTCTTGGATACTTTGAAGTTGCCGCCGATTTGTTTCTCGCCGATGATCTCCGGCGTGAACATCGGCACGTTGGGTATCTTCTCCTTCAGTTTCCTGCCGGTGTTGACAAACATACCTTCCAGTTTTCCCTTCTCGCTTTTCAGGATGAGGTCGCCCCTCATTTTCTGAATACGAACGCCCTCCTTTTTATCGAACCCGGCTAATTCCAGAATATGCTGGAGCGGCACCTTGCCCCCGCCCTTCAATGACATCTTGCCGATGAACTGAATCAACTGCGCAACCTTTTTCTGATCCTTATCGGCGATGGGGATTTCAAAAATATTTTGGAAGTCTTCAAACATTTGGGTACCCGAAAAAATGTGCGTGCGCTCACTATTATTATAGTGGGAACGCAGGATGGGCGGGAGCTTAAATTGTGGTCCGGAGGGAAAGCGCCTGAGTGACACTGAAAACCCGCACTTTAAGTCACGGGTTATTGCGGGTTCAGTCCTTCAAGATCATGTTTTTCAATCAGCGCTTTCAATTGTTGATTGAAGGGGTCCGACTGCAAAATGGCCTGCCCCCACTCGCTGCCGATCAGTCCCGCCTCGCGGCTGATGGCGGGCATTTTCACTTTCCATTCCTGCCAGAACGGCGTCTCGAACATCTCGATCAGTTTGCGGATCACCTCGTGCGACATGTTTTTGTCGTACACGGGAATCATCCGCTCCACCAGGACATCGATGTCCTTCTGGGTAATCAGTTGATAGTACTCTTCCCAGAAGGCATCAGGGGTTTTCGGGTAGGCACCTGAGAAACCCATTGAGTACTGATTCAGCAGATTGTTTTTCATCAGGTCCAGTTGATCGTAAATACCGGATACCTCCAGTAATTTTCGGATATCCCGCGCTTTGGCATCGCCGGGGTTGGCCACCACGCCGAATGCCGGGGAGATTGCGGTCAGGAACAGGAGAGCCGTCACGGCGATGCCGGCAAGGGTTTTAAACAAGTTGGGTTTCATAAATTAACTCCGGCTGTATGTTGCGTATAGAAGAATTTCATTGTTTGATGTCCTCGAATTCGCGGCGGACGGTTTCGATTTCCTGGCGGTACCGTTTGGCGTCGCCGTAATCGAAAAAATATTTGTAGCGGCTGTGAATATCACCCACCCGCCGGGCATGTTTGATTGGACACCAGTGCTGTTCCGTGCGCGCCGCCATTTCCCGCGCATAGGCCACCAGGCCGTTGAAGTATCCGCAATACATGCAGTTCAGTTTTTCAATGGCGTTCAAATAACTCAGATTGTGCCGGTCCAGAACGATATAGTCCCCCCGCCGCACTTTGGGAATGCCGTACACCGGAAAACAAATGGCCTGATAAATGGAGATGGCCAGGTCCAGCAGCAGGGCCGGGATCAGGCAGGCCCAGATGACCGGCAGGGTGAGGATTGCCATCGGTCGCGCTTCGCGGATGTATTGAAGCGCGTTTTGCATTAATTGACGATGCTTCAGCTTGATATCCCGCTGGAACCGGACTTTTTTCCGATGCACCTCGTAGAAAAATTCCTCCTGCTTTTTCTGAAGCTCCATTGCAAGTTCGCGCTCCAGCGTCCGGAATTTTTCCAACAGCATTTCCAGTCTATCGTTCATGAGGTCACCAGGGGACAAGGGCTGATAAGGGTATCTTTCCTAACAATATCACTATTTTATTTGTTTGCAAACCGCGCCGCCAAAACACATAATCGGGAATACGCAAACCGCAGGAGGCGTTCGTGCACGTTGTTTACAGGGAAGTTTCGGTCGAGGATGCGCAGAGGATTCTGGATTATTGCCGCCGCAATACGATTAAAGACGGCGGCCTGTTCGAGGTGTACTCCACGCCGGGACAGGACGTGCACATGATCATCGTCAACTCCTGTCCGGAGGATGAGCCGCTGGAAAAGTTCCGGCCCCTCGGCGCGTTCTACCTGAACTATCTGAATCCGGGGACCATCTCGATAGAAGAGGACGATCCGCACTTCGACGGCGCCCCGGCGCGCAAGTATCATGTTGCCGCCATCCGGCAGGTGATCGACCTGCTGTTCCAATACGCGCACCCCGGATACAAACTGAGCTTCAACGACCTCCCCGCCATTCCCAAGACGGACGCCCCCAGAAAAAGCCGCTGAGATTTTGGTTTGGTGAATTCCAGCCGTGATACACTCGGTTCCATACCCTTTCGCCCTTGGACGGGTCTCACAAGAAAAATGTTTGGAACACGGTTCCAGGAGGATTATATGTCGCAACGACCATGGATTTTGGGATTCTTACTGATAGGTATTTTCCTGATGGCCGGAACGGTTCCCGCGCAGGCGGGAGCGGACAACCACCGCACGCCGGACGGCAAACTGAAAGTGCTGTATCACATCGACGGCTCCGATGTCGGCACCGCCAAGTACGCCATGGCGCTGATCAACAAACACATCGAAGCGGAAGGTGGTCCGGACAAGATCGATATCAAAGTGGTGGTGCATGGACCTGCCCTCATGCTGTTCGACAAGGAAACGGTCGACCCCGCCCTGAAGGCCAAGCTGAAAGCCGTTCTGGATAAGGGTGTGGAGCCGGAAATGTGCCAGGTGTCCATGAAACTGTTTGATCGGCCTCTGGACAAACTGACACCGGGATTCCAGCCGACCGCGCATCCGGTGGCCGTGAAACGCATCGCCGACCTCCAGGAACAGGGCTACCTCTACATTAAGCCCTAACCAGCGTGACGCTGGACACAGATTCTGAATTGCGCTCGGGGAATTTGGTTGCCGTTAGCAGTCAGCCAGTTCCCCCTCCGGGCAGGAGCCGGGCAAGGCCCGCAGCAAACTCAGCTGAGGCGGAATATCGCGATTGAACAGGTGTCACCGCAGCTTATTAATTATTTTCCGGAGAATCGGAATCGGGTGCGGAGGGGGAATCGATACCCGGAACAGAATAGCCGCCGTCCAGCCATTGGCCGAGATCGATCAACCGGCACTGCTCACTGCAGAATGGTAAAAAGGCGTTGCCCTTCCTGACCACTGGTTTCTTGCAGATGGGGCACTTCGGCTTTGGTTTTGACTTCATATTTTCCGGGTCCTGTTGTCAGTAAAGCTGGGCCTACAATACCCCGCAGACCCCGGTCCGGTCAACATCACTGCCCCTTTATCAGGGATTTTCACACTCATTGCCCCGCTCCGGAGACCTCTAATTATCATATTGATTTATAAGGTTTTATTTGCCATTTTTTGTTTACAGGGTGGGTCGTAATTTGTAATATAAGAGCGGCGGCACACTGTCGCCATTTTTTACGAGTTAACCACGAATACCCCATCCGGAGAGTGCGCCGTGTCCACTGTCAAGCATACCGATTACTATAAAGCCCTGGGAATTTCGCCGCAGGCCTCACCGCAGGAAGTCAAGGAATCGTATCTGGGCTGGATCCGTTATTTTGATTATCCCCAGGAGCGTCCCAAGCCGGGTCTCCTCGAAGGTTCGCTGACCGAGCAGATCGAAAAGGTGCAGGAAGCGTACGATTTGCTTTCGGATGAGGCCAAGCGTGCGGCATACAACGCGCGGATGCATTTTACCGCCGAATCGGAAAGCAGCCAGCCGGGCACGCCAAGCGTCTCCACTCCAGCAACCCCGGTCCAACCGCGAGCGGTTGGCGAGGTGGAAGTGATGATTGCCCGCCGGAAACAATCCCGGAGTTTTCTGGAATTTTTTGGATTGAATGAGAAGCCGTTCGAACTGACCCCCGATCCGAACTATTTTTATTTGAGCTCGCGCCACAAGGAAGTGCTGACGGAACTGGTCATTGCCATTCAGGAGAACAAGGGGATCGTCAAAATCGTGGGCGACGCGGGCACCGGCAAAACCACTCTATGCCGGAGTTTTTTGAAGGAACTGAATTCGGGCATCGATTTCGCCTACCTGTTTCACCCCTGTACATCGGCAGTGGAGCTGATGCAATCCATCAACGCCGAGTTCGGCCTGCCTTCGGACAGCACCAACAAAAAAGACCTGCTGTTTCATTTAAGGAAATTTCTCATCACAAAAACCGGGCAGGGACGCAGTGTCGCCGTCCTGGTCGACGAGGCTCAGGACCTGGCGTCGGAGATACTCGAGGAATTGCGCATCCTGTCCAACCTGGAAACCGAAAAGCACAAGCTCCTGCAGATCATTCTGATCGGCCAGCCGGAACTGGATAAAACTCTCAACCGTCCGGATCTGCGTCAACTGCAACAACGCGTCAGCGTTCAATGGGAACTGCTCCCGCTCAACGTGGAAGAGACGCACGGTTATATCCAGCATCGTCTGAATGTGGCCGGTGGCAAGGGTAAGGTGGCCTTCAATCGTCCGGCGGCCGATGCTGTGTTCCGGTACTCCAACGGCCTGCCGCGATTGATCAACCGCCTGGCCGAACAGACCCTGGCGCAGGCGCACCTTGAAGGCGTAAAGAAGATCGACAGGGATGTGGTCCACCGGGCGGAGAAGGAGCTGGGGGAAATCCAGCCGAAACCCGCACGCACGGGATGGCAGAAGAAACTGGGCGCCGGGATGATGGTGATCGGAGGCCTGACATTCATTGCGTTCTATTTTTATACCCAGTTTCCCTTATCCAGCGACATGCCGCCGCCGCAGACCAGCCTCAATCAGATGATCGAGCAGGCCCCGATGAACCTGGCGCAATCGGGAAAACTGGTGCAATCGCCTGCGCCCAAAACCCGCACGCTGGCATCCTCCGGCAATTCGGCAGAACAATCCTCCGGGTTGACGGAAGGGACTGCAGACCCGGCCGGCGAAACGGAGGTCCCCGTTCAGTTTACCGGCGAGGCGGAGCTGATCAACCAGCTGGCCACGCTCTCCACCGGCGAAAGCAAAATCGAGGCCGCGCGCTGGGTGCTGAAACGCTGGCGCGCCTTCAAGAAAGAGACGGTGACCCTTACCCCGAAGGCACAGAGTATTCTGAAAACCGACTATGGAATCTCTGTATTTGAAACGAACAGCAACCTGAACCGGTTGACCACACTCAACTATCCTGCGATGGTGGAAGTCAACCTGCCCGACGGCAAAGGTGCGCGTTATCTGGCGCTGGTGGGACTCAAGGGAAATGCCGGTGTGTTCCGGTCCAACGAAACGTTTGAAATTCCGCTGGCGTTGTTTGAATCACTGTGGACGCATAAGGCCTGGGTGCCCTGGAAAAACTTCGAGGAATTGCCCGGCGAAATGAAAACCGGCTATAAGGGCGATTCGGCCAAATGGCTGCAACAGCAGTTGTCTCTGCTCGGTTACTATAAAGATCAGCCCGATCCCAAGTATGGACAGCGTACCGCCGATGCCGTGGCGAAATTCCAGCGGTATCACAACCTCAAGGATCATGGAAGACTCGATACCGAAACCCAGATGATCCTCTACAACCGCCTGCCATCTTACGATGCCCCCAAACTCACCGGCGGGTAATATAATTTCTCCATTTTAAAGCAGCGTTGGAATAATCAACTCCCCTCCTTCCTAAGGAGGGGCTGGGGGTGGTTGATAACTTTTCCTTTTATAAAATTCTAAACATAGATTCTTCGTCGCTATCGCTCCTCAGAATGACAAGACGTATCTCTTTGTCATTCTGAACGAAACGCAGTGGAGTGAAGAATCTAAACATGGATTCTTCTAGTTTTTTTGTTGGTCCACATTCTCGGTGGTTAACGAGTCTATGACTCAACCCGGGGATTGTCGATGCGGCGCATGAAGATCTGGAGTGTGGCGGAATCGTAGAGCAATACCGCGAGGTCTTCCAGCCCGTCTTTGTTGAAGTCGGCGCCGGCGATGGCACGCGGCTGGCGTCCTACGGGATAATTGAAGTGCGGAAAGATGAACGATCCGTCGCCCCGCCCCTGCAGTAGCGAGATGTCGCCGTCGCGCACGTTGGAGACGATCAGGTCGGGTATCCGGTCGCCGGTAAATTCTCCGGAAACGATGTAGCCCGGCCCTTTCTCCCCGGCGAAATCCTCCTGTTTCTGAAAACCCCCCTTGCCGTCTCCCAGGAAAATGGTCAGGCTGTCCGCCGTGGCGCTGGAGATGATCAGGTCCATATTGTTATCGCCGTTCATGTCGCTCTGGGTGATGAAACTGGCCTGTTTGCCGCCTTTGATTTTCTTCGGCGTCTCAAAGGTGCCGTCTCCCCTGCCGAAGTAGAGGCGGATGAAATCCATATTAATCGCGTTGAAGGTGATGGCGAGGTCCTCATTCTTGTCGCCGTTATAATCGCCTGCGATCAGCCGGGCCGGTGTGCCGGGGGCCTTGTACGCCTCCGCCATTTTAAAACTCCCGTCGCCGTTGCCGAGAAATATGATCAGCTTGTCGAACCGCAGGGTCACCGCCAGGTCGGCCTTGCGGTCGTTGTTGAAGTCGCCGGTGGTGATGGCGATCGGCAGTTTGCCGGTCTTCACCGGATCGAGAATCTTAAACACGCCGTCTTTCTGTCCGATGAAAATGGACAGCGTGCCGTCGCCGTAATTGCATACAGCGGCATCGGCAATACGGTCGCCGTTGAAATCCGCTACTGCAAGCGCCACCGGTTCCCTGCCGGTCTGCATCACGAACGGTTCCTTGAACGACCCGTCACCGTTGCCCTCGAAATACATCAGCGTGTGGTCGTCGGTGTTCGGTACCAGAATGTCAGGAAACTCATCGTTGTTCATGTCCTGCGCAACGATCGTGGAAGGTTTTTTCCCAACTTTATAGGCGGTGGGTATGGCGAACGGTTGCGGGTCTTTGGCGCCGGAGCCGCACCCTGCCAGGCCGCTGAATACCACCGCGGTAATGAAAGCTATCAGAATAAGGCGAGTCACATGAATTCTCGTGAAATGTTGATGATTAATTTCGGGCCGCACTGCCGGGCACGTTAAGCCCGGTTTATACAGGATGTTAGGAACCATGTAAAGCCGGGAATCGCCTTGACAGACCGGTTTTCAATATCTTAAGCTATTAATTAACAATAACTTATTGCCCTTCCGCCATGACCCTCTCCCGACAGCCGATAGTCCGCATTGCGCTTTGCCTGGTAATGGGGCTGACCCTCGCCAATTGCGGCGGCGTGCCCTATTATGATCAGGTTTATTACGAGTACGGCGAGCCCAAAGGCGTCTATCATCCGGTGGAAAAAGGTCAAACCCTGTACTCCATCGCCAGGGCCTACGGCCTCAGCGTGGAGGAACTGCAGAAAATTAACGGCATCACCGATCCGTCGGATATGGATATCGGGCACCATCTCTGGATTCCCGACCGGGACCGGGTGGTGTACGTGGCGCCAACGGTGGAGACCGGGCCGGATGCTTCCGAATCCGTTTCTCCGGAAGAAACGATTGTCCCGCCGAAGAAGCCGGTTCCCAAAAGAAAAGAAACCGCGTCGACCCGGAAGCGGCAACTGATGTGGCCGGTGCGGGGCGGCGTGTTGACTTCCCACTTCGGCACACGCGGCGGTAAGAACCATCACGGCATCGATATTGGAGCCAGCCGCGGAACGCCCATCCGCGCCGCCGGACCGGGAACGGTAAAGTTCAGCGGGTGGGGTCCGACGGGATACGGCCTGATGGTGATCATCAAGCATCCGGGCAACCTCACCACCGTATACGCGCACAACTCGCGCAACCTGGTCAAAAAGGGATCGAAGGTGAAACGCGGCCAGATGATCGCGCGCGTCGGCAAAACCGGTCGCGCCAGCGGACCGCACGTGCATTTCGAAGTGCGTAACGACACCCATCCCAAAAACCCCCTGCTTTATCTCAGCAAAAAATGATATGGTTCGGTTGAAAAGGTATTAAAAAAATCTAAACACAGATTCTTCGCTAGCGCTCAGAATGACAGAGAGATATTTATTGTCATCCTGAGGAGCCAGGGGCGACGAAGGATCTATGTTTAGATTCTCAAAACCGCTCAATAAATCGAGCAACTGCAAAAGCAAAAGGAAGAACCCCCCCGGCCCCCCTTGCAAGGGGGAGAAAATCAACCACCCCCATCCCCTTCTTCCAAAGGAGGGGAGAAACAGAAAGGAATGCAATGGAAGCGCTGAAACAGATCATTCGTGACATCCCCGACTTTCCCAAGGAAGGCATCCTCTTCAAGGACATCACGCCTCTGTTGGGCGATGGCGTTCAGTTCGCCAGGGTGGTGGATCATCTCAAGGAACGGTACG
>JAOUPX010000092.1 GCA_029879645.1 Nitrospinota bacterium | reverse complement strand
TTCCTCGCTGGAATGGGATCTGGCCTTCCGCCGCGGAAAAATCATAACCAATGGCGGCGCCACCAACAAATTCGGTCAGTCGGGCCTGATGGACCTGGGAGAGGTTTCCTTTGAGGCGGTGGAAAATGTTCCTTTGAGGGATTTTATTCAGGATAAAGCCACGAGTACGGAAACAGAAAATCCGGTGCTGGTACAGTGGTATAAATATAATTTTATTACTCACAAACTGACGGCACGCAAGAATATTTATGTGGTTCGCACCGCTGATGGAAAATACGCCAAAATTCAGTTCATGAGCTTTTATTGCGCCGATAAGCAGCCTGGCTGTATCCAGATGAAATATGTGTATCAAAATGAGGGAACAAAGAGTTTCCTGAAGGACAACAGCGGCTCGTTTTCCTCCACCACCGTCGCCACAAGCCCTGATATTTCAGATTCTTAGGGATTTGTTTGGGGCCTGCTGCTATCCCGATTGCCAGGCTATTTTTGTCCCTGCCCTAAAATCCTGAAAACAAAAGGTGAACATACCCAACGGGTATGTTAAATTTAAAGTTTTTTATAATAGGAAGTCGAGGCGTTAGCCTTTTGGCCGCTTTTCTAATACTTCATACAGAACACTAGAACAACCGAGAGCAGATTCAGGAGCAGACTCTATGACAAGTTTAAAAGGAATTATGTTCAATCAATTTGCGGGCGACGGGTTGAGTCATTTGATTGAAGAGTTGCAGAATAAATACAAACCCAAAAAAGGACGGCGCTTTCATCATAATGATATTACCTATGAGATCAGCCGCCCGGTGTTGAACGAAAACAGTTTGGAATTTGAGATCAGTTCTAAAATTCCTCAGGATGAACTCCCCACCGAAAAGGATTTAAAGGACTATTTCGAGGCCATCAAGAAGATCATTAATTCCCAAAAGAAACAACCCAATTCCGTGGAAATGGAAAATATCGTCTGGGATTCCAAAAAGGAAACGGAAAAACAACGGGAATACGTCAAACTCCTTTACAGTTATCCGCTGGAAGATCTTTATGATGACCAGGAAATCCTGAAACGGTGCGAAGAACTGGGATCAGGTGGGGATAAAGCTGCATTGGATAAAATTCCCGGAGGATTTACCCTTCCCGGGAAAATCGCTCTGCTTATGGTCAAGGAAAAGATTCAGGAATATTGCCGTGAGCACATCATGAATCTGATCGAAGCCAACGAAACAGTTCGGAAAAAATAAACTTCTCGGGACCCGCAATGAATCCATTCCGATACTTTCTGGGAAGAGCCATGCAAATCATAGGTCTGGGAGCATTGACCTATGTGGTGCTCATGTTTTTCACTCAAATGGGAATGGAGCCATTGCTTTGGGGTTCCGTAGCCGGCGCCACCTTCTTTTACGGAGGAACATTGATTCTGGGGAAAAGCCAGTCTTGATTTTCCTCCCCCTCAACCGGGTTGATCCATCATGCAGGAATTTTTAAAAAAGCCGGGATTCATGGTCCAGTCGGGAACCATGGGCGCGGATCTGAGTTACCTTCTCGCGGTGATTTTCACCGTGCTGTTTCTCTTGGCCTGGTGGATGGCCAAGAAGGGGCAGGGTACCCGCCACCACAACCTCATTTTTGTTTCCATGGTCTCCATGGTGGTGTATTTCGTTGCCTATTATTATGCCCGGTCGCTGGGCGTACTCTCATTGGAAGGTAAAGAAGGATTTGGAGGTCCGCCGGAAGTGTACGACTCGGTTTTCATGCCGGTTCTCACTACCCATCTGATCCTGGTCACCCTGGGATTGATTTTGACCCCGTACATGATTGTGGAGGGATTCCGCGCCTGTGACAAGGTCGGAGGCGATTATGTCCTTAGGCCGGGAGACTTGAAAGCCGACCCCAAAAAATTCAAACGAATCTGGATATGGATTCTGGCGTTGTGGGCTTTGATGGAGGTGTATTGCCTGGCCATGGGTAAGTCGGGAGCGGCGCAACTGGCCTATTTACTTATATTTGCGACCATCGCCGGGGTGGTCGGGCTGGAAAAATTGATCGAAAAATGGCTTACCGATGGGGCACGGCGACACCGTGTTTTGGGTCGGATAACCATGGTCATGTTCGCCCTGATCCTGGTGACAAGTACCGCAACCTATCTAATGTTATACGTCATTTATCCGGTAAAAACCGTTGCCGGTTCCTAGAAAAATCCGAAAAAGTATTATAACTTAGGGAGTTTCAGGGTTTTTTCGTGGAGGGAAGGTTTTTTTTGCCCTTGACTTAAATGGACAATATGGTAGATTGTGCCCGTTTAAATGACTTCAAAGTACATCAGAAGCAGGTAGACGGCGGTCAAGATATTGACCCCCAAACCGATTAAAACAATCGTATCAAAAATTTTTCCATCTTTACTGGCCATTGGGTCCTCAAGAAATTAACGAACGGGAGAGTTAAGTTATCATCCCGTCTTTTATACTGTCAAGGGTAAAACATTTAACTCACTCAAACAATTAGAAAAGGATAACCCGAATGGATTTACAAAAATTTAAAGAAAAAGCCGGGCCTTGGATTTACCTTGGGACCGTCATCTTCTGTCTCTGGTTTTTTTATTGGTTTGCATCGGTTTGGCGGTAACCAGGGGCCCGTTTCAAAATTTTCAACCTAGAGAGGGGAGATAGAAACTTCATGTCTGAAATTCAAGATGAAACTAGACCATTTATAACCGCGAAATCCATCACCCATTTCATTATCGCGCTGGTCGTCATGTTCGGATATTATTTCCTGATTGACTGGGCTCTCATGAAAGTCCAGGGGCTGGATTTCTTCTACCTGTGGTCCGCCAGTGGCGGCGGCGGTGGCGGCGGCCATTAATCCGGTTTGACGTTTTTTTACTGTTTTTTGAAAGATGGCAAGCCTTGCGCTTGCCATCTTTTTTAATGCTTTTTTTAGGATCACGTGTCCTCATCGAACCTACCACCTGATGCCCGGTCCCGCGCTTTTAAAGGCGAACCCGGTTGCCGCGTCTACCTGTTTCGCCACGGCGAAACCGCCAATGCCCACCAGATCTGCATGAACGGCCATTTCGATGTCGCTTTGTCGGATACCGGCCTGGAGCAATCACGTCAACTTGCCGAAGCGCTCAAGGACCAATCCCTGGCCGCGGTGTATTCCAGCGACCTCCAGCGAACACACGATGGAGCCCGCTTGATCGCCGAACATCACGGTTTGAAACCTGTGGCGCATCCTGAATTACGCGAGTTGTCCTTCGGCGAATGGGAGGGTAAGAGTCTGGCCGAACTCAGTAAACAATTTCCCGGCGAAATGGATAAACGAATCAAGCAAACTGAGTTGTTTCGCGCCGACGGTGGCGAGACGTTCCAGGAACTGCACGACCGGGTCATTCCCAAGTTTATGGAAATCACCACCAGCCACCCAAACGAAACGATTGCCTTCGTGTGCCACGGCGGGGTCAACCGTGCCATCCTCGCCCACCTGCTCGGGTTCCCGATTGCCAATCTCTTTCGCATCAGTCAGAGTTTCGCCGCCGTTAACATCATCCAGTTTTATAAAGATCAGGTTCTGGTTGAACTGCTGAACGGCACCTGGCAACAGATCACCTGACACCCTCCGACGAGACACAGCCATGAGCGCTTTTCTGGTCCAGATCCAAAATGCCACAGTCTATTTGAACGACACGCCCGCTCTGAAGGCCGTCGACTGGACCGTTCGCCCCGGTGAAAACTGGGCGCTGGTCGGCAACAACGGCTCCGGCAAAACCACTTTACTGAAACTTATTTTCGGAGAATTGCTGCCCATTGATGGTGGCACGGTGCACTGGTTCAACAGCCGGACGTGGAACGGGTTGGCCGAAATCCGTGAACAGGTGGGTTATGTTTCCGCCGAGTATCAGGAAAACTACGACCGCAACGTGACCGGGCTGGAGGTGGTGGAGTCGGGATTCTTCGCCAGCATCGGGTTGTGGCAGAAAGTGACCGGCCCGCAAAAACAACGGGCTCAGGAATGCATGCACCTGCTGGAGATCGAATATCTGGGCTCCAAACCGTTCCGGAGTATGTCCTATGGCGAAGCCCGGCGCGTCCTGCTGGCGCGGGCGCTGGTCCACCGTCCGGCTCTGCTCGTCCTCGACGAACCCTGCACCGGACTCGATATTCCCACCCGTGAGCGGTTCCTGGAAACCCTGCAAATCTTGTCGCAAGAGACGCAAATGATTTATGTCACGCACCATATCGAGGAAATCCTGCCCGCCATCACCCACGTCCTGTACCTCAAAGACGGTCAGCCGTTCCGTCAAGGCAAGAAAGACGCCATGCTTCAGGATGAAATTTTATCGGAAGCGCTGGGGCATCCCCTGACGCTCCACCAAACCAATGGCCGCTATTGGGCGGCGAACCGCCGCGGGTAATTCAAAACACAGATTCTTCGTTTTATTGTATTCCGCTCAGAATGACAAAGAGATATTGCTTGTCATCCTGAGGAGCCAGGGGCGACGAAGGATCTATGCTTTAAGTTGTTGGCTCCTAAAGGAATCATACTCAGGGGGGAGGGTGCGGGCATGGCCTATTCCTTTGGTTGCTAATAAGACCTCAAATGAGATAAAATTCTCTCGCTCTTATAAATACAACCATCCCAGAAAGGCCGCCGTGAGGTTACTGATTGCCCTATTGTTTGTGGTCCTGCTGGTTCCCGTTTCCACCCTGCAGGCAGATGAAGCGCTGGACTGGTATCTCAAGGGCAACGAGTTCAGCCGGCAGGGGCAGTTTGAGCAGGCGGTGGAGGCGTACCATCAGGCCATCCAGATCAATCCCGATGCCACGGGACCGTTTTACAATCTGGGATTGGCCTACAAACACCTGAAGCAATATGATCGGGCCAGCGCGGCGTTCGAAAGCGCCCTTCGCCTGGAACCGGATAATATGAATATCCATTTGAGCCTCGGCAACGTCTACAACCGGATGGAGCGCTGGGGCCAGGCCATCGGCCATCTCAACCGGGTGGTGCATCGGATGAAAGATAACGCCGAGGCGCACGGCAATCTGGGATGGGCCTATCTGAATTACTCCGATGGACCGCAATTCAAGATGCTGGTGATCCTGAATCTGGCGCGGGCGGTGGAGTTGTTCGAGACGCAGAATATGGCGGAAGCGGCGGCGGCCACCCGTCAGACGCTGGAAGAGGCCCGGAAAAAATTCGGCTACAGCGATAACTGATCTATCGTCAGGCAATAATTTTTAAAAAGGAAAAATTATGTCCGTGAATGTGAAAGTGGAACCTACTCGTAACGAAGATTCTGTGGTATTCAAGTTGAATAAAATCCTCATCCCGCCCGGAACCGGCAGTTCGTTCCCCAATCGCGAAATCGCGCAAAGCAATCCTCTGGCCAAAGCGTTGTTTGAAGTCCGGGGAGTCGCCAGCGTATGGCTCATCGGCAGTGAAGTGCAGGTAACAAAAGACCCCGCCTTCAGTTGGGGGGCCGTCAAAGGCAAGGTGGTCGAAACCATCAAGCGCGTCGCTTAACGTTACTCCGCGCTGAAGTATTCCCGGAACACCTGAATCAGGTCGCCGTGGTCCTGCGATCCTGCCATCTCGCGGATCGAGTGCATGGAGAGCATCGGATTGCCCACGTCCACCGTGCGGATGCCAAGGTTGGCAGCGGTGATCGGCCCAATGGTACTCCCGCATCCCATGTCCGACCGCACTACGAATTTCTGCACATTCACCCCGGCGCGTTTGCACAGCAATTCGAAATGCGCGCTCGACACGCCGTCGGTGGCGTACCTCTGCCCGGCGTTGGTCTTGATCACCGGCCCGGCGTTGATCAGCGGCAGATGCCGGTCTTCGTGCTTGTCGGCATAGTTGGGATGCACCGCGTGTGCCATGTCGGCGGAGATGAACACCGACTTTGCAATGGCCCGCATGAGAGCCTCACGCGAATTTTTGGTATCCATAACTATACGCTCCAGCGCGTCCTTCAGAAACGGCGAGCCGCCGCCCTGCGCGGATTCGCTTCCAACTTCCTCATGATCGTAAAACGCCAGCACGCGCGTGGTGCTGTCCTGCTTCGGCGCCTCCAGTAAAGCTATTGTCGCCGCGTGGCACGAGGCCAGGTTGTCGAGACGCGGGGCGAACACAAACTCGTCATTGGGACCGGCAAAGGTGGAGGCCTGCACGTCGTACAACGCCAGATCAAGGCTGACAATCTCTTCCACCTTGCACTTCAACTCGCCCGCCACCAGTTCCTTCAATACTTTTTCCGATGAAAGGTTCTTCTCCGCCATTTGCAGAATCGGCGGCAGGTGCGTCTGCTTGTTGAGCTTGAGGCCCTTGTCGTTGACCTCGCGGTTGAGATGGATCGCCAGTTGCGGAATGCGGAGCAGGGGCTTGTCGATTTTAAGCAGGCGCGATACCGGTTGCCCTTTTTTTGATTCCAACACCACCCGCCCGGCGAGGGACAGGTCGCGGTCGGTCCAGGTCGCCAATAACACCCCGCCGTACACCTCGACCCCCAACTGCACGTAACCGGATTTCTCATAAGCGGGATTGGGCTTGAGGCGCAGGTTGGGGCTGTCCGTGTGCGCGCCGATAATTTTGAATCCTGCCTGCTCGGCCGACTGCGATCCCATGACGAACGCCACCAGCGACGAATCGTTGCGCGTCACATAGTACCGCCCGTTTTTTTTGAGGCTCCACGAGTCAGCTTCCTGTAACTCCGCAAAGCCTTCGGCTTTCAGGAGGGCGGCCAGTTCGCCCGTGGCGTGAAACGGCGTCGGGCTGGCGTCGATGAACTCCAGCAGGGATTCCGCATATTTCCGGTATGTTTTAAGATTTCGTTTCATATATAAACTCAATTAACCACAGATGAAGCGGCGAACCGCCGCTGGTAATTTGGGTCCAGCGTCACGCTGGCCGCTCCGCGCGGGGCGAATTAAAATTTCCCCTCCTTACCAAGGAGGGGATATAGGGGAGGTTATAATCTCCCCCTTGTAAAGGGGGCCGGGGGGATTCCTCCTTTTTGTCGCCCTTTCCTTCGGCAAGCTCAGGACAGGCTATTGGCTCAGGATGACAAAATAAAAAATCAGCTCCGGGCCTTGCCCGGCTCCCCTCCTTCCAAAGGAGGGGCTGGGGGTGGTTGATGACGTTTCCTTTTTCAAAAATCTAAACACAGATTCTTCGCTAACGCTCAGAATGACAGAGAGATACGTATTGTCATCCTGAGGAGCCACTGGCGACGAAGGATCTATGTTTTAAAATCCTGGATATAGGGCCTTTACATTGACAAACGGGAAATAGAATACCAAATTTCAGGGGAGGACAGAAGGTTTGAATAAAAGGGGCTAAAAAAGAAAACCATCCCCTCTTTCTTTGAAAAGAAGTGATGGCTTTTCAATCCACCCTCTTAGCTTCGGGCCCTGCCCGGCTCCATCTCACGGATGGAAGATCTTGTCGCCCTCAAAAATCTCGAGGAGCAGGATGCCGATGCCGAAGCATACAGCGACGATTCCCATAGTATCCCATAACATGATCCTTCGCCCCCTCTCTCGCAAAAGAAGGTTGAAATCCAATCCCTTACAGGACTGCGAGCAAAATCATTCCTCTAGCATTAATATAGTCACCCGCCAGACCGTTAACCACAGATTTGAGCACCGGCAGGTACGGGTGAGGAATATAGAATCGCTGGCTCAATGGGCGGGAGGAGGCTTATCTTTATTATAGAAGAGGAAGAGTTTTTACCTGTTTCCAGAGTTAAAGGGAGTTTTTGGAAGGAGGTTTATCATGTTACTGCTCATGACGCCCCCGGCCAAACGCGGCCGGAAAATTAAATATATAACACGGCTCAACCAGATACCGGAATTGAGCGCGGACGAAGTCGCCCGTCTGCAACCGGTGATCGATACGTTCGCCTTTCGTGTTAACGATTACTATCTGTCGCTGATCGATTGGGACGATCCGGCAGACCCCATCCGGCGACTGATTATCCCGAGTTACGGGGAATTGGACGATCAGGGGGCGCTGGATGCGTCCGATGAAAGCGCCTACACCGTTTGCCGCGGCCTGGAGCACAAGTACGATTCCACGGCTCTCCTGCTGGTCAACCAGACCTGCGGCGGATACTGCCGGTTTTGTTTCCGCAAGCGACTGTTCATGAAAGAAAATGAGGAAGTGAGCAAGGACGTCAAAACCGCCCTGGAATACATCCGCCGGCATCCGGAGATCAATAACGTCCTCCTCACCGGCGGGGACCCGATGGCCCTGGCAACCAGCAAACTGGAACCGATTGTGAAGCAGATCCGCGAGATCAATCACGTGCAGGTCATTCGCATTGGCACCAAGATGCCGGCGTTCAACCCGTATCGCATTATTGACGACCCGTCCCTGCTGGAGATGATAGAACGTTACTCCATTCCGGAAAAAAAGATTTACCTGGTCGTTCATTTCAACCATCCGCGAGAGCTGACCGAAGTGGCGGTACAGGGGCTCGATCTCCTGCAGAAGGCCGGAGCGGTGGTTATTCATCAGACGCCGCTGATCAAGGGCGTGAACGACAACCCCGAAGTCCTGTGCGAGTTGTTCAACCGGCTGTCTTACGTCGGTGTGGCCCCGTATTACGTCTTCCAGTGCCGCCCGACGCGCGGCAACCGCATTTACAGCGTGCCGGTGGAGCAGGCGTACGAGATTTTTGACCGGGCACGGATGAACGGTTCCGGCCTGGCCAAGCGGGCACGGTTTGCCATGTCTCATTCCACAGGCAAGGTCGAGGTGGTGGGCCTGACCGGGGCTCACATCTTCTTCCGCTATCACCGCGCGGCCGATAACCGCAACAGCGGAAAATTCATGATCTACAAACGCAACCCCGAAGCCTACTGGTTCGACGATTACCTGAACGCACCGGAAGCACAGGTGGTGGAATATCCCATGCCAGAACCGGAACTGGACTTCTGGGCGGAAGATTGAAAGCAGAACGGAGGGTTTTCACGACCCCAGTTCTCCTTTCAGCATTTGGGCGATGTTGGGGAGGGCATATTGGTCAGTTCAATTATTTATCCAAAAAAGCTTAACGCAAATTTTCGCTGAATTTCTAAAAGCAATATTTCATTACTAATATAGCTTCCTTCTCTACCCCGAGATATTTGAATGAATGTTCAAAGGAGAAAAGTGTAAAAGTCATTTCTATTGGAAAGCTAGTCTTGAATTTTGAAGTCTACCCTATTAAGGTATTCTTCATTTTAATTTCCCCAATGTCTTTAGGTTCCCAATAAACTTCTCCAACGTTAATAAATGTGGTTGGATACTCTTCGAATAAGATGATAACAAGGGTTTAGGAACAACAAGCTTTACTTTCTCTTTTGACATCTCTTGAAATTGTCCTTCCGAAACGCCCTCTTGCAATGTAAGCAAGTGCTTCGTCTGAATACGGTCAGCCTCATTCAATATCTGCCGCCAGCGATCCTTGCAAGTAGTTTTCACAGCAAGCATTCTGAGGTTTGTATCCGGAAAGTCCCTATTCTTGTAAGCTAGCTCGGAAGGAAAGAGAAAGTCTGGTTTTTTGCCTAGCTCTGATTCAGGTTGATGGTCGAAATCGTGGCCTTCTCGCATTTCCTCCTCAATAAAAATTTCTTTGGCATGTAATTCAAGGGACCGACCTGAGCGAGACTTGCGTCGTTGCAGAACTGTCTGGGCACGGGCCACAAATTCATCGATAGTGCCAAAACCTTTTTCTATCCAAGGTAGCTCGACGGCTTCTTCTACGCTACGGAAAATTTCAAATTCACAAGCCCGGCGTTTCATTAGTCTTTTATCGGGATTCATCTCCTGCGCCGGTCTAAGCTTAAGGGTTTTAGCTACGATTTCAGCTCCCGTTGGAAAACGGATAAGCCATTCCGGTGGCATTTCATCCGGGTCAAGCCAACAGGAAAGGCGAGATTTTTCCTTCAGAGGAAAAAGGTCAGGATGTCCTGCTTCATCTACAGACCAGACTAACCATTTACCCGGCTCAACCGATCCTACAAGGTTTTCTACAAGGTCTTCCTCAAGTTCACTTCTGCACACCCAGACATGGCAAGCCTGCCCTCTGCCTTGTTTGTCCAAAACAAAAGCAAAAATAGCCAATGCCCCTGTGTTATCTGGATCAAGAAGGGCAGAGCTGATACCACCAAGGTTTGTCAGCCTACTTTCGTTTCGCCCTCCCTTGGGATTATCGTGAAATTTATTATTATACCAGACAATCCTAATCTGTCTTTTGTCGGAATGGGAATCAATCTTTAAGTTGAGTCTTACCTCAGGGTTTTTAATTTCCTTCCGATCCAAGCTCGGGAAAATTCTGAAAAGAAACTCTTTCGGAATATAAGGGCCCGCCTGATGGGAACCGTTTGCAAGGGTATCATTTCCTGACAACCGCTTTACATACCAGATAAAATGGGGAGCGGCGCATTCATCCATCCAGTCTGCAAGGTCAGCCAGTGCCATTCATTTGTCCTCTGATAAAGTGATAAGCTTCCCCGGAAACCAGCCAGTCCTCAATCTCCTGAACAATCTGCTCTGGATTTCCCCGCTCTTTGCCTTTAATAGCGCATTCCCAAACAATAAGCATACGCCATTTTAAAGCCTGAAGTGCAGCAATCGCCTTTTTATCATTATCACGATTTTTTGAAATTTTTGTTCGCCAAAAATTCTCGCGAGATTTTGGCCATTTAAAAAGGTGACATTCATGGCCGTGCCAAAAGCAGCCGTGAACAAATATTAGTGCCTTATATTTTTTGAAAACAAGATCAGGTTTTCCTGGGAGTTTGGGATCATGTAATCGAAACCTGTATCCGAGGCGATGAAGAGCGCTACGAACGAAAAATTCCGGTTTCGTGTCCTTACATCTAATTTTGGACATGACTTCACTTCTCTTCTTTTTAGTGAAGACATCCATAAAAAATCAGGGCTTTTTTGTTAGCGTTTTATATGTTTTCATCATTTGGGAGGCAACAGCAGACACAACAGGTACGGCGACAGAATTTCCAAATTGTTTGTAGGCCTGTGTGTCAGAAACCGGGATTTTGAAGGTGTCTGGAAAACCTTGAAGTCTGGCGCATTCCCGGGGAGTGAGGCGGCGCGGATTGGACTTAGGAACTTTAATTAATACTTCAGAGCCGTCCTTGTAATATCGGGCGCTCAAAGTTCGAGCCACGGACGTCCCATCAAAAAGCCCGAACCCAAAACCGTTACCTCTTTCGCGATGTTTTTTGGCATAACCCTGCAGATAATCCCAAAGTTTGTCAGACAGGATATATTTAGGGTCGACTTTTCGTTCTAAAATTGATCCTAATTTTGGATTCTTATTAGGGGAGGAAGGAAATTCGAATGCAGGTTTTGATTTAAAAACCTTTTTATCGAACCCGATTATAAAAAGTCTTTCTCGATGCTGTGGAACATAGTGTTGCGCATCAATGACTTCATAAAACAAATGGTAACCCAGTTCCTTTAGTGTTCCTTGGATGATCTCAAAAGTTTTACCCTTGTCATGCCCTATTAAGTTTTTGACATTTTCCAGCATGAACATTTTTGGACGCTTGATTTCCAATATTTGGGCCACATTGAAAAACAATGTTCCTTGGGTTTTATCCTTAAAGCCATGTTCTCGGCCAAGGCTTTTCTTCTTGGATACACCTGCGATTGAAAAGGGTTGGCAGGGAAAACCAGCGGTCAAAACGTCGTGGTCTGGGATCTCACTTGCTGGAAACTTGGTAATGTCTCCATAGGGAACTTCGCCAAAGTTTTCAAAATAAGTATCTTTGCACCAGCGGTCCCATTCCGAAGAAAATACACAATGGCCTCCCAGTTTTTCAAAAGCCAGTCTGATTCCACCAATTCCAGCAAATAAATCTATAAATTTAAACTTGCCATGATGTCCATTTTTGCCGCTACCATTCCCATTTGTGTGGTATAGAGACATTTGCTCTTGGATAACAAATTTTTCAAGCATGCGCTCAACGTAACCCGAAACACTGTATTCGTGCTCTTCGGCTTGCTTTAGAACTTCTTGGTAGGTTTTGTTTGGGAGAGTTATGCTGATTCGACCCATGGTTTCCTCTGGGTAATATTTGCGCTAAATTATACCCAGCGGACTTCAAGTGTCAAGGTGAAATTATTCAATTAAGGATAATAAGAAGAGGCTGCAGTCAAAAAGGATAAATAACCCCAACCCATCTTTACAAAGAGGGGCATTATTTCCCTAATTCTTCTTTCAGCATTTGGGCCATGTTCTGGAGGGCCTGTTGGCCGTTGCCTTTGTAGGTTGACCCGTGCATGGGCAGAAGAAGGTTCGGTTTCAAGTCGGCCAGGCCGGTGAGGATGGATTCAGTATTCGGCCCGTAGGGCAGGTAATGCGCGAACGGTCCCTTGCCGTACTCGATGAGCGCTGTCCTGAACCGCTCCACCACGTCCTCCTCTGTCACCGCGTCGACGTCTCCCAACTGATGCATCAAATCGGAACAGAACAGCGCGCCCCGGGTTTCCTCGAACATGAGGCCGGCGTCCCAGGCGTGGGGCACCTGCGGGGTGGCGCGGAACCGGAACCGCGACTGGCCGGTCTCCAGCACTTCGTCGTGTTCCAGGATGCGGGCGGGGCGTGACGCGAAATCGTTGACGCTGACCAAGGCCGCCACCATGCCGCACGCCGCCTGCGCGTTGGGCGCCACCTCCAGCCACTGGTTGAGGGCGCCGCATTCGTCCGCCTCGAAATGACTGAAGCTGATCCAGCGGAGCGTCGCCGGGTCGAGCACCGAGGCCACCGCTTCCTTCACCTGCGGGAACAGGCCGTTCATTCCGGTGTGGTAGAGCAGGGGTTCGTCGTCTTTCACCAGGAACTGGCAGAACTGCAGGCTGAAATCCGGGATGAAAGTGCAGATGCGGAACAGATCGGGTGCAACTTCGGTAACAGTGGTCTCGGGCATTTTTATTTTCCTTTCAATATAAAGCCCCCTCTTTGTGAAGAGGGCGGGGGGTGATTTCTTAGCTTTCTTCTGTGATGAGTTTTTCCATAACCTCCATCACGCCATCAATGCTCTCCATAACGTCCTGATTAGTAAACCGAACGACCCTTAAGCCGTGGGACTCCAAAAATTCGGTTCGTTTCTGGTCATAGGCTTGCGCTAGGTCATCGT
>JAOUPX010000091.1 GCA_029879645.1 Nitrospinota bacterium | reverse complement strand
AATAATAGGTCGACTTCACCCCCGGCACGCTGTTGACGCAGAATGCGAGTTTGGCTTCCACCAGTCCGCGGCTCAATGTGTCGGCTTCTTCCTGTGAAGAGGCAGTGATGAGAACGACGATGTGCGAATCCATAGAATACCAAAATCAAAAAATGTATTTGATCAGCATGAATCCCGCGAACAAGAGGACGAGAAAAACAATACTGAGGATGTTGAAATATTTTTCAATGAATACTTTGATCGGGGCGCCGAATTTGTAAATCAGTCCGGCGACAATGAAAAACCGCGCCGACCGGCTGATCAGCGAAGCCAGCACGAACACCGGGAAATTGATCTGAAACGCCCCCGCCGCCAGGGTGAATACTTTATAGGGGAGGGGAGTGAAACCCGCCGCGCCGACCGCCCAGGCGTTGTATTCCTCGTACCATGCCCCTATTTTATCCCACTGCGCCTGCAAATGGTAGAGCTCGACAATGCGAATGCCCACCAGATCCATAAACTGCCAGCCCAGCAGGTAACCGAACATGCCGCCCAGCACCGAGGCGACCGAACACACCGCCGCGAACCGGAACGCCTTCATCGGCACTGCCACTGCCATGGCAATCAGTAGGACGTCAGGTGGTATGGGAAAGAATGAAGATTCCGCGAATGACAGAACCGCCAGCGCAGGCAGTGCGTGTTTTGTCGCAGACCAGTGCAGGACCCAGTCGTAGGTTTTCCGGAGCAATTGCATGAACGGCCTTTCACGTCACTGTTGAAATGGTTTAACAGGGTAACATGGAGGGAAGGAACGCTAAAGCAGATTCATGAAAGGTAGCCCCATGGATATCTTTAATTTACGGTTGGACGATTTCCTCATTATAATGATGAGAAGAGCTACAATGGAAAAGCGCATCCTCTAAACCTGAAATAGTTTATCCAGAATGGGACCATCGGCACCTGAGCAAAATTGATTCCCCTGGAGCATCCCGGCTAAACTCACTTTATTATGCTGTCAAATATTTTACCGATCTGGGCCCTGTTCATCGGGATCGCCATGATTACGCTGGGCAACGGCTTGCAGGGTACCCTGCTGGGTGTGCGCGCCTCTCTGGAAGGATTCCCGACCACAACCACCGGATTGGTGATGTCCTGTTATTACGCCGGATTCCTTTTGGGCTCCATTTATACACCCCGATTCGTGGTGAAGGTCGGGCATATCCGCGTGTTTGCCGCTCTTGCCTCCCTGGCTTCGGCGGCGGTATTGATCCATTCCCTGTTTCCCGATCCGCTGGTTTGGGGCCTGGCCCGCCTGGTTGCGGGAACATCCTTTGCAGGAATGTTCGTGGTGGCCGAAAGCTGGCTCAATGGTCGATCCACCAATGAAATTCGTGGGAAGATTTTATCGATTTATATGACCATCCAGTACGCGGGATTCATTGGCGGGCAATTCCTGTTGAACCTGGCCAGCCCTGAAGGTTATTCGCTGTTTATTCTGATTTCGGTTTTGCTCTCCCTGGCCCTGGTTCCCATATTGATAACGGCCGTTCCGGCTCCTGTTTTGCAGGAACCCGAGCATGTGGGCCTGCGGGACTTGTGGAGGATTTCGCCTCTGGGGGTTTTTACCGGCGTCAACGTCGGCATTGCGCATGGAGCCATCTGGGGAATGGGTGCGGTGTTTGCCCAGGGTACCGGGAGAACGGTTACGGAAATTTCCATCTTCATGGCGACTTTCGTTTTGGGAGGGTTTCTGTTCCAGTGGCCCCTGGGAATCATTTCGGATCGGATGGACCGCAAACGTCTCATCGCAATTGCCTCGTGGTCAGCAGTGCTTCTCGCCACCATGTGTCTATTTTCAGTATTTGAATTATCCACGTTGATTTTTGTCTTCGGAGGAATCTCCCTTCCTTTATATTCCCTGGCGCTTGCCTACACCAACGACCATTTATCGCAGGACCAGATGGTGGCCGCCAGCAGTTCGATGGTGTTGATATACGGATTGGGAGCCCTGCTCGGTCCGGCTCTGGCCTCGATACTGATGTCCGTGTTGGGATCCTGGGGATTTTTCCTGATTCAGATATTGGCGCATATGGCGGTGGGATTGTTTGCGCTGTATTATCTGGCACGGGAGCCGGAACTCCGCCATGCCGACCATTCCGCATTTGTTTCGGTGCCTTTCCGGTCCAGCCCGATGGCGGCTGTGCTCAACCCGGAAGCCCATGAAAGTGACCTTCCATCCAGTCCCGCTGAACGGGAAAATGAAGACCAGATAATCCCGTAGGTTTTTCTTGTATTCGATAGTGATGAATTGTAAGAGGGGAATTGCTTAAAGCATATTCATTGGATCGACGTCTACGGTGATTTTGATTTTACCGGTGGCGAGTTTGCGCAGTTGCTGATTGGCGAGGCATTGGGTGACCAGCGATTGCAGGGCCTCCGTTTTCTGCGAGCGGAGAATCAGGTGCCAGCGGAAACGGTTGTTGATGCGGTACATCGCGGCGCGGGAGGGGCCCAGCAACTCTACGCCCGGCGATTGTTGAATGGGCTCCGATAAAAACTGTTTGAGGTGATTGACTGCCGCTTCTCCCTCAGGCTCGGTATCGCTTTCAATTTCCAGCGCCACCAGTTGAGTGAACGGCGGATAGTTCAGCTTTTGGCGCAGAATCAGCTCTTTTTCGAAAAACCCGTTGTAATCGTGCCGGGGTACATAATCGAACACGTAATGTTCAGGATTGTGCGCCTGAACGATGACTATTCCCGGCACCCTGCCGCGACCGGCGCGACCGGCCACCTGGGTCAGCAATTGAAAGGTGCGCTCGCTGGAACGGAAATCCGGAACGTGCAGAGACAAGTCTGCATAGACAACGCCCACCAGTGTCACGTTGGGAAAGTGATGCCCCTTGGTGATCATCTGCGTGCCGATGAGGATGTCGATGTCGCCGTTTCGCATTTCATTGTAAATATTTTCAAACGAAGCGCGGGTTTTCATGGTGTCGCGGTCCATGCGCTTGATGCGCGCCTTCGGGAACAGCGCCTGTGTTTCTTCCTCCAGCTTTTGCGTTCCAAATCCGCTGAAGCGAATGATCTCGCCACTGCATTCAATGCATTTCCCGGGCATGGTCACGCTGAAATCGCAATAGTGACAGCGCAGGGTTTTGGAATTGCCGTGAAAGGTGAGCGAGACACTGCACCGCAGGCACTCGAACACGAACCCGCATTTGCGGCAAACGACATAGTTAGCCGTTCCGCGTCGATTGAGAAATAAAAATATCTGTTCCTTTTGTTCGAGGCGGTCCATCATCGCCTGCTTCAGCGGGATTGAAAAGATTGAATAGTTTTTCGCCTCATCACGTTCCTTCCGCATATCCACAATGCGGATTACGGGAAGCAGACGGTCGCCGATACGCTCCTCCAGCATCAGGTATTCATATTCCCCGGCGGCGGCTTTGCGCCGCGATTCCAGCGAAGGGGTGGCGGACCCGAGGATCACCACCGCGCCACAAGCCTTAGCCCTTGCGACAGCCGTTTCGCGGGCGTGGTAGCGGGGGACGCTGTCCTGTTTGTAGGAGGTGTCGTGTTCCTCGTCGATGATGAGCACTCCCAGGTTCTTGAACGGTGCGAACACCGCAGACCTCGCACCGACCACAATGGAAACTTTCTCTTCCCGGATTTTTTTCCACTCCAGGTAACGTTCGATGTTGGTGAGGCCGCTATGGAGAATCGCCACGTTCGATCCGAACCGCCGTTGGAACCGGTTCACGGTTTGCGGTGTCAGGGAAATTTCCGGGACGAGCATGATGGATGTTTTGCCCGCATCCAATGCCAGTTGGATGGCGCGCATGTAAACTTCCGTTTTGCCGCTACCTGTGACTCCATGGAGCAAAAACGTTTTGAATTCGGAAGCGGTGATGGACTGGGCCACCTGCTGGAATACCGATTGCTGTTCCTCGGTGAACACCTGCGGCAATTCCGCGCTCCATTCGGGATCGGTTTCGTCGGCGGATGTCCGTTCCTGTTTGACGGCGACGGTTTTGGCCAGTCCTTTGCGTTTCAGTTCGCGGAGTGGAGCGGTGTAGCCGGGAATCAGTTTGGCCAGTTCGGAGACGAGCAATTCGCTGCCGGTTAATGCATCGAACACCTCACGTTGTTTGGGACTGCGCTTGAGGAGTTTTTCGATTTCTTCAGGATTGTAGTTATCCAGCGTGAGACAGACTTTTTTGTCGGTGGTGTAGGCGACGGACTTCTGCTTGATTTTCACTTGTGAAGACACATAGTCATCCCGCACCAGTTGCCCCAGGGCGTAGGCGCTGAACTGCTTGCGAAGAATTTTCTGGATCTGCTTTTTATTGAGCGAGGTTTTATTTTTGAGGACCAGCAGAATCTTAAGAGCATTTTGAGGCAGGGAATGTTCCTGAAGCGCGGCTTCTCCTTTATCCGTAAGGTAAAAAATTTCGTGATGATCTTCGTCGATACCTCCAGGGAGGGCGGCTTTGATCACCTCACCCCAGCCGGCATTATAGTAATCCGCCACCCACCGGGTCAGCGATAACAGCTCTTCCGAAATAACGGGAGCGCCGTCGGGAAGATCTTCAATGAATTTGATTTCAAATTCGCCTTCGCAGGTATCCGACAGACCTACCACGTAACCGGTTATTTTGCGGGGGCCGAACGGAGCAAGCACGCGCATTCCCACCAAAACCTGCCCCTGCAGAGCCTCTGGTATGCCGTAGGTGAACTCGTCCTTCAGAGGCAGGTTGAACACCACCTGGGCATAGGCCGGGGCTGAGGATGGGATTTCGGAGGTTAAGGAATTCTGCCGGGTCGCGGTTGTCATTAATATTTCACCTTTCAGGCGGATTGTATCAGACTCCTGCCCAGCCCTCTACCAGGAGGCTATTTTCTGGCGGCGGGCTGAGCCCTATCATGGGGTTCAAATACTTGCCCTTTTTCTTATGGCAGGCCGGGAGGCACATTGCTCTGGCCCAGCAGAGGCCGTCGATTTGCCGGCCAAGAAAAGATTGACAGACCTGCTTAATTCTAATAATCTCTCTGTTTTGCCATCGGGTCCCGTAACGCTATTTGGCGGGGATTCTAACGGATTTGACCACGTTTTGCGGAGGAGTGCGCCATGAAAGTTGGAGATACCATTAAATTTGATTTTGCAGGGAAAAAGAAAGAGGGCGTAGTGGCCAAACTGTTCCCCAATTCCGTGCATTTAAAGGTGGATTTTGAGAAGGATAAGGGGAAAATTGTTAAGCGCAAATTGAGCGAAGTCGGAGCCGGCAAAGAGAAAACCAAGAAAAGCAAAAAATAAATCCAGGTTCCTCCTGGCCGACCCATTCACTTGGCTAGAAATAAATTTTGATTTTCGCTTGTTTCCGTAATGCTTCCAGATACGGGTGGCTTTTTGATTTAATCTGCTGGTCGATAAGCAGTTTTCTTATATTTTCCTTTTCGTTTTCAAGAGTTTCCTTCTTCGCTTCCTTTTTACCCGTCACCTTTAAAATCTGATAGCCGTGTTTAGTCCGGAATATTTCACTGACCTGGCCGACATTGAGCTTAAACGCCAGTTTGCTGAATGGGCCGAACATGCGGTCCTGGGTGAAAAAACCCAAATCGCCCCCTTTTTTGGCCAGGGAGTCCTGGGAGTGCAGTCGGGCGAGTTCTGCAAAATCGCCGCCTTTGTTTAGTTTATCGAGAATTTTCTGCAGATCCTGGCGGGCCTGTTGATCTCCCGCGGAACCGGCTTTGGGATCGACCTTGAGCAAAATAACGCTGGCACGGCGTTGTTCCCCGATGGAAAATTGTTGCGGGTTATTTTTGAAATAATCTTCCACCTCCTGGTCGCTGACTTTTATGCCATCACCCAGTTCCCTGCGGAACACGGCATCGATCAGAATATCCTCCTGAAGGTCCTGCCGGTATTGTTCAAGGGTCAGATTTTTATCTTTTAATTGCTCCATGAATTCCTGTTCTGACGAAAACCTTTCCTTCACTTTATTCAACTCTTCGTCGACCTTTCCAGGCGAAACCTGAATCCCCATTTTGTCGGCTTTGGCCAACAGCAGATGGCGATTGATCTGATCCTGCAGCAGTTTTTTGGCGGCGACTTTTTCCTGCTCCCGTGTCAGAGGGATACCGCGATCCTTATAGCGTTTCACCGTATTGGTGAGATCGGACCAGATCTCTGATTTATGAATATCGGTTTCATTGACCTTGGCCAGTACTTCAGGCAACGAGATGGTGGGCTCGACGCTGTGGTCGTGACCCCCATGGGCCCAAACACCGGCTGCTGTGCCGGTGGTCACGCAAAACGATATCAGTAAAAGAAACAATAATTTAAGGTCGATCAAAGGCTTCATGTTTTCATCCTTGCTACACGGGGGTCTTGAAAAAGGGTTTCGGGAAATTGTTAATTGGAGCATAACATAAAGCCTCCGGCAGGGGAATGTCAACCCGTTTTGACGGAAGACTTTGCCCGCTCTCTATTACATCAGATGCCGGTAGAGGATTACTTTGATGAGTTAAAGATTAGCGGAGGGGAAGAACGGTCCGAAAGCCATAGATGTTGTTTTGAATGTCGGGAAAATTTCGGGCGCGCTGGGTCACTTGAACTCCGTCAATATTATTGATCCATGAACCACCGCGCAGGACTTTCATTTGTTGCGCCTCCGGACCTTCCGGGTCCAGCTCCGGACTGATGCGATAGTAATCTTTATCATACCAGTCGAGGCACCATTCCCAGACGTTGCCGGACATGTTGAGAACGCCGAAGGGGCTGGCGCCCGATGCGTAATAATTGACGGGCGCAGTAAATTCGTATCGATCTTCCATTCCGTACAAATTGACGAAATAAAGAGTATTCCCTTTGGCCCATTTCTCTCCCCAGGGGTAGAGACGTCCGTCATTACCACGCGCGGCTTTTTCCCATTCCGCCTCGGTCGGCAGTCGACGGCCCTTCCAGCGCGAATAGGCCATGGCGTCGAACCAACTGACGCCGACCACTGGATGGTCAGGTTGGTTGAACCGTTCGTCTTCCCAGTACTTGGGTTTGGGATGGCCGGTGGCGTCGATAAACTTCTGGTATTCGGCATTGCTGACTTCGTGCTTGTCGATGAAGTACGCCGAGGTGAAAACAAAGTGCATGGGTTGCTGATCGGGAGAGGTGCTGGAGGAGTCGCCCATTTGAAAATATCCTTCGGGCACGTAAACCATTCCCGGAGGCGTTTGGGGTGTCGCCCCGGCAGGAGAACTCCATGCCGAAATCAGTACGAGGCATGCAAATAAAATGCAGGATTGAAGTTTTTTCAAGAAGTGATGTTCAGGGGCGGAAATCATGGAGCATCGAAAAAGCCGATATAGGTGACCAGTTGGGTCTCGGGATCGATATGAAAATCTTTTTCAATATTTTCACAATCGATCCATTTGTAATGGCCGTTCCAGCAGTTCAATGAGACGACGGAATTACCGTACCAGTCGATACAGTGATTCAGAAAAATAGGCGCACTGCACTTGTCGCAATGTCCGTGAATTTCGATTCTGTTTCCTGTTGCAGTCATGTTTCCGCCGTATCGTCACAAAAAGTTTTCTGTGGGTTCAGATAGTTCCTAGTATGAATAAAAATTGGTTAGGTGCAAGTAAAAATTGAAATATTTTAGCTTTCAAAGAGAGTGAAAGGCTGGATTTGTCAAGTTTTTATTTGGTACCGTCGACCGAAAACCCTGCCTGCTGCATCAGATCTGCAAGAGCCTCGAGCGGCAGGCCGACGATATTGGAATACGATCCTTCCCAGGATTCTACCAGGACAGAACCTTCCCCCTGGATGGCATAAGCACCGGCCTTGTCGAGCGGCTCTTCCGTTGAGATATAGGACCGGATTCCCTCTGCGGAAACGGGTTTGATCGTGACCGTTGAGACGATGGCGGTATCATATTCATTATTTTCAGGAGTGATGAGTACGACACCGGTGATGACCTTGTGTTGTTTACCCGCCAGCTTTGAAAGAATCCGGAAGGCGTCTTCCTTGTCAACGGGTTGGCCGATGATTTCCCGACCCAGCACCACGATGGTGTCCGCACCCAGCACATAACAGCCGGGGTTGCGCCGGGCGACCCACCGGGCCTTATCGCGGGCAATATTCAGGGCGTTGTTTTCCGGGGATTGCGCCGGGTCAGTGATTTCCTTCACCTGGGAAGGGCTGACCTCGAACTCCAGGCCGAGGGACCGCAGAAGTTCCGACCGGCGGGGCGAACGGGAGGCCAGGATCAATTTTTTTATGGAGGGTGGCATAAGGTTTCTGGAAATTTATAAAGAAATAACTTAGACTATCGGGCATTCAAACTGCAAGCAACAAATTCCGCTTCCCATTTTCCGGGAGCCAACGATTTATGAGAGGGTGTCAATGGTAGGGTTTTCTCATCAGATTCAGGTGCGCCATATTGTGGTGGACAAAAAAGAAGTCGCGGAATTGCTCAAAGGAACCATCAACGAGATCAAGTCGGCCGCTGGCCGGATCAAGATGTTGATGCGGCTGGCGGAAAAATACAGTCTGTGCGATTCCAAAGAGGATGGTGGTAACCTCGGTTGGATCGAGTTGGGATCGGACGATCCGCGCATCAAGCATTACGACCCCGTATTAAATAATGTTGAATTGGAAAAGGTCATTCGCCAGGGAGTGAAGGATATGGCTCTCAACTATGGTGAAGTGTTTGGTCCGGTAGAGACCGGGGAGGGATTTCATCTCGTAATGATCACTAACGAGTTCGGTTCCGAACGGTCCACGGCGTTTACCGGTTCAGCGATTTAAGCCTGTTTGCTTTCCAGGGTGACCGCTGGCGATGCCGGCTCATGATCCACAAAGTTGTACGCGAAGCATCCGCTGGAGCAACGCACCATGTAATGCGGGCAGGAGCGGCAGGGTTCTTTCGCCTTCGTGTTTTCAAACACGTGAGTCAAAAAGCGGGAGCCCATCCGCGCCTCACTGATCGGGTTCACTTCCTTGAATTCGGAAATATTCCCCAGTTTTAAATCGTGAAACGGGAAACAGTTGAAGCAGTCGCCTTTGGCGTCGATGTCCATAGGACTGCCGTCGGCGCATCCGAAATAAAACTGCTGGGTTTTCCAATCGGAGAATTCAGGCACCTGTTTGTATCCGTGATAATAAAAGCGTGGAACCAGGCCCTCCTCACCCGCGCCGATCTCATCCAGAAAACAGGGCGGGAACGAGCAGTCGAAACGGAATCCCATCTGCGGATATTTTTTAAGCTGATCGAGCATCCGCCGTCCCACTTTTGGAAAATCGCGGATGGGTAGATAGACGTTGTCCATTTCACCGACGATGGGAAATGCCGGACTCACGCGGATGCGATAGGATTGGTCCCTCGGCAGGCCGATTTCCTGATAAATGGCGTCGATTTCCCGGCACTGCGTTTCCAGATCCTGATCTTTTGAATACAGATTGATGCTGAAGGTGACGCCGTACCCGTTTTTGCTGAGGAGCCGTCGCGCGACATCGCGACATCTCTGGTGATTCTGTTCCGAAATGTTCTCCAGCGTCTGCCAGTTGAGCAGAACCGAAAAGGTAACCTGTTTTCGGATACTGCCCTGAGCGCTGATCGTGTGTTCCAGCAGATTGAGCACAGGATCTTTCATCAGGCCGTTGGTGAACAGGCCAAGGTTGGAATAGGGAGACATGGCGTCCAGCGTGCTGGAAAAAATTTCGTTGAACCGGGGATGGAGTGTCGGTTCCCCGCCCATGAAATTGATGACCCCCGCGGTTTGGATCTTCGGAAGCATTTCCTTCGTAAAGTATTCGTAGTCCATGGACTTGCCCGGCGTTTTCACCGTTTCCTCCATGTACTCGTCGGCAAAGCAGTAATTGCATTTCAGATTGCAATAGCTGTTAAGAATTATATTCATAATTCTCTCCTCCCCCTTAAGGGAGCCGGGGGGATTTTCCCGTCACGGTTCAAAAGTTTTTCTTCGGCGCAGAATCTGTCCGGATCCCGCATGCACCAGCATCTTCAGTTCGAAAGGATAAGTGCGGCAGACGTTTACAAATTTTTCAATCGCATCGTTTTTGGCGTCTGCCTCGTCCGGAGCCTCCAGCGTGATTTCCCAGGCGTACTTCAGAGTGGGGATGCGCTCGAAGCAGGCTTCCTCCAGCCGCAGGAGCAATTCGCTCTCATGGGCTTCGTCGAAATCATTCAATTCCGTTACCACCAAAACGTTGAACGTCGCCAAAGTTTCCTCCCTATTGAAAATGAGTCTGCAGGATACCCGTATCTTATCACACAAGGCAAGGCTCGGAGCAAATTTACAACTATGAATTGCGCAGGGGGATTATCGGTTACCCGTCAACCGTCAGCAATTTCCCCCTTGGGGGAGGAGAGGCGGGACAGGGTAGATGATCAAATCCTCTATCTGCATTTATTAAATGGGTAGTCTTAAATCTTTCAAAGTGAAAGGGCCGGGAGAGGGCAATCCCTTGCAGATAGAGTACGAAGAAAAAGCAGTTTTTGGGGCCAGGTCTTCCGGGAGGGGGTCCCAGTTTCCGGCAGGTACCACCAGACCCTCGGCTAAAATTCGCACCTGCGCGGTTGCGATTAGAGGTACTTTCATCACCTGTTCCAATCCCCATGCAAACACCAGATGCATCCATACAGGCATGGGGAAAAACAAGGGGGCACGGCCCACCACTTGAGACACGCGCTTAACGGCCTGGGCCAGAGTCAATTCCTCAGGTCCGGTCACCGGAACCCTTTTTCGGCTCAAGCGCGGATCAGAAAAGGATGCGATGATGATACGAGCCACATCTTCTACAGCAGTGGGCCGCACTTTTTGATCCTTGAAGCCGACCAGGCCAAAGATTGGGAAAGTGTAAAAAGCATGGCTCAAATGGTTCAGCATATGATCTCCCTGGCCGTAAATTACACCTGCTTTGATGATTGTGTAATCCAAGCCGGATTTAGCGATGATTTCTTCTGCGGCGAATTTTGATTCGTGGTACCCGGATCCACAGTCGGGTCGGGCTCTTAAAAAACTCATAAGAGTGATTTTTCTGACTCCACATTTTTGTGCGGCAGCTACTACTCTCCGGGTTCCATCGATATGAATATTACGGTAGGTCTGGGTTCCAATTTCACGGTTGATTCCGGCACAATGGGCCACTCCGTCACAGCCGGAAAATACCTTTTCCAACTCTGCCTCCGATTGGATATCGACACCGTCCCTTCTTGAAACGGGAACTATTTCATGACCCTCAGCCTTTAATAGATGGGTTACATTGCTCCCGACAAAACCCGAGGCTCCTGTTACCGCAATTTTCATTTTTTGATTCCCTTCTTTTTCTTCTTTGTTTTGTTCAACTTGTTTCTTGTAATAATTTGCGTGGGGCACACGGAACTTAAAAACTCATTCATGGCCACCGCCAGGGTTTCGGCTTCCAAAGAATAATAGAGGCTGTTCTTTTCCCTTCTCTGTTGTACGAGGTCTGCCGCCATCAGTATGGACAGATGACGGGAGACCGCCGGTCCCGACATATCGAAATAGGAGACAATAGCTCCCGCCGAAAGCTCGCCCTCTTTCAGCTTATGCAAAATTTCTCGGCGGGTGGGATCGGCCAGGGCGCGGAACACGCGGGTCAAATGTTTCATGGCTTTAATTTAACAATTTAGTTAAATAATTACAAGATAGAAGTGCTGGTAAATCGCTGGGGCTGAATTTTGAATGATTTGGGGGGGGGAGGACCAGCGTGACGCTGGGCGGCGAATCGCCTAGGATTATTTAAAGTGCTCTTTAAAATGACCCAAAGATAGTCGTTTGCTATTTACCGTCAGTACATTTACTCTCCCCGCTAGGGGAGGGAAAGAGCCTGGACAGGCCGGCGACAAGGCTTCCAAGGATGCAGTGGGTGAGGGCGGAGATGGCGCCCGGTACGGTCGCCAGGCCGAAGGCGGCGAAATTGCTCCGCGCCAGCTCCGTCGCCAGGCCGGAGTTCTGCATGCCCACTTCCACCGCAATCGTGCGGGCGTCGCGGTCGCAGGTCCGGATGATCCGGGACAATCCGTAGCCCAGCAGAAATCCCAGAAAGTGCAGGGTCACCACCGCCCCCAGGAGAGAGGCACCGCTTTCCAGAATGGCCTGCTTCTTGGCGGCGAGAATGAAGTCGACGATGAATACGATGGAAAGCACCGCCAGGAACGGTGTGTAGGAACTGATCCGTTGCACCTGCTTATGGAAAAAATGGTTGAGGGCGATTCCAGTGACGACGGGAAGAATCACCACTTGAAAGGTTTTGATCAACAGGCCGAAGGTGTCCACCTCCACCGCGGTCCCGGTCAGCGATTCCGAAGCCGACTGGACCAGCCAGGTGGTCAGCAGAGGGGTCATGAGTACCGCCAGCAGGGTCGAGCAGGTGGTGAGCGTGACCGATAGCGCCACGTTCAACCGTGCGATGAAGCAGACGACGTTGGACGCCGTACCGCCGGGGCAACACCCCACCAGCACCAGGCCGATCACAAAATCGATGGGGAGTTCGAATGCGTGTGCCAGGCTGAAGGCCAGAAGGGGCATGAGGATGTATTGCAGGGCCACGCCCAATAGAACCGAACCAGGGATTTCAAGAATGCGGACGAAATCCTTTGCGGTCAGCGTGAGTCCCATGCTGAGCATGATGATGCCCAGGAAGTATGGAATCCAGGTCGGCTGAAACCAGGTCGCCGTGGCCGGTTCCCATAGTGCCAGTCCCGCTCCCACGACCACCCACGCCGGGAATGCATTGGCGAGAGCGATGAATAATTTTTCAGTTGCGGTCACCCGGAGTTATTCGACTTTCTGAACGATGATGCTGGAGTAGGCCTGATTGTCGTCCTCGTACGCCTGATAGCGGATGATTTTCATATTCCTGAACGCTTCCAGTAGTTCGTTGGTTTTCAACAGCCACTTGGGATTGAATTTCTGATGCTTCAGGTGGTCGACATTGTAGGTTTCGATAACTGCCATGCCGCCGGGCTTGAGTGCGTCATTGATTTGCGTCCACAGGTCCCTTTGCATGTAGTACATAAGTAGAATCACGTCGTAGGCGTTCTTCTCCAGTTGATGGCTTTCCAGATCGACCACCCGCGTTTCGATAGTCACCCCATTCAGCTTCGCAAGCTGGTGCGCTTTTTCC
>JAOUPX010000014.1 GCA_029879645.1 Nitrospinota bacterium | reverse complement strand
CGAACACGGTAGTTAAGCCCTCCAGCGCCGATGGTACTGCACGGGAGACTGTGTGGGAGAGTAGGTCAACGCCGGGTTAATTCTTCTAAACCCCGTTCTGGTTAGCCAGAGCGGGGTTTTTTATTGCCCTGAGATTAAGAAGGATTGTGTGAAGGTTTAATTATCCAGATATCTTTCTGGAAAGCAAAACTTCACTCGATTGGAGGTCAGATTCAAAAGGGTCCATATTTTTCGTCTTTCCCAATACTCACTCCGGGTCATATCGTAAGTAATTCTTATATCTCCACACCCTTTTACAGGTTCCCCGTTGGGATCGAGTATTTGCAAATGCAACGGATGCGGATATTTGTAATACTTTGCAACAACTTTATCCAACCTGTGCCCAACCTTAGGCCATGCTTTTTCCAACTCCACTTTTTCCACCTGCCAGGATTCGCCAGTACTGGAAACCACTTCGACAAATAAAGCTGAACTTAAAAGAGGCCAAATATAACCACTACCCCATTGATAAAGAACTGACTCCTCAACTAAATCGAAAGTAACATCTATCTTGATGGTGCTATCAGGAGAGATAGAAACAACATCAATCATGAGCTTTTGCTGGCCTTGATCAACTACTGAAGCAGAGGTGGGCATGGCTAGCCCCATATAAAGAAGAATTCACGAGCATGAAATACTCCTACCTCATTTGCCGCAAATATCTTTTAAAATATTTCCTCCAGGCGTAGCCTGGCCGGTTACCACGCGACGGAGAGGTTGATGGAGCCAAACTCGCTCATTTCTTTCTGACCGTTGAACTCGGACGAACGAAATACCTGGGAGAATGCCACCCGGACCCGATACATCACCAGTACAAAACCGGCATGAAAGTCGCCAACGAATATTCTCTTATCAACACTATGGCTTTCGGCAAAGGTGTTGCCGTCGAGAAAAATATTTACAGCAAGCGCCCTGCCCTCCACCCCGGCATAGGCATACCAACTGAAAGGTTTCTTTTTATCATACTGAAAAAAATCGGAGCCCTGCGCTCCCGGACGGATGCGCGGCGGACCGTAATCCACCGGCAGGTTGACTCCTAACCGGAACATCGTTCCGAGGGACCCATAGGTGTACACGTTACCCAACGCCGCCCCCACACTCGGTAAAAAATCGACCTGCAAGCCTCCATAATCATGAGGCGTCAATTCCATACGCCATTTACGCTCCAGATTGACCAGAATACCCGGCTCATTCTTGAGCTGGTTGTCCCATCCCTGCGGAATCGGCGAATCACTAATATTTTGGTGCACCCATTTTTGCACATCCTCCGCGTAGGACTCCGGCCCGACAATTCCAAGATCCAGTTCAAATGTATCGAATATCGCGAACCCCTCCTTTTTAATCTGGCTCCGCATCAACCCCATACCAAAATACAACCAACCCGCATAGGGCCGGTCGTTCGCGATCAGATTCGGATTACTGATGTCCTCCGGGGTGAATATGTTCTGGCCGATGATAAAGCTGACCTGGTTGGTCTTAAGCGATGATTGCTCCCCCAGCAAAGGGTCTACGATATTACGCAGGAAATCCAGGCCCCCGGATTCCTTTTCCTGCTGCTCGGGAGTGCAGGCTGAAGCATCTTCAACATTCTCCCTGGATTCTACAAAAGACAGGCGGGTCCCGTGGGTAAAATGCTTATCCGAGCCGCTTCCCCATAGGTCATTTTCGGCCAGTACATTGACGGTGTAGTTCCGCTTATAGCATTTATCTCCGCTGTCTTGGGCATTGACAGAAAATGCCCACCCAAAAACCATTACCAAACACAGGACACCGACCTCTATTCGATTTTGAAATCCGTCTTTGAATGGAAACATACCTCCCCTTTCACGCTCCCCCTACCCTATTAATACTTCAAAAAATCAAAAATATTCAGTCCATTACCTTACCGAACTTACTTCCTAAATAGCAAGCTGGACATAAGAGAAGGAACTTTCCGGATGATGCTGATCTTTTTCTCTTATTGCGAAAGGCAAACCCCTTCAAACGTGGCTGATTTTAACGCTTTTTGATTGACAAGCTTACCGCCATAGAGTAGTATCCCGCGTCACCATTTTGCAGGTTTCTTCAGCAACTCGTCCCCTCCCGGGCAAACTGGTTAAGTACAGAATTTTAAATGGGTTAAGTAATTTTGCCCGGTGGTCATTGAGTAAAAACCAAGGGTAAAACCAGAGACATTATCGACCCGTAACTGCTGGGACAACTTGCTGAATAATTAGACAAGAGATATAACGGAGCAAACGCATGCTGGAATCCTACACAGGCGCGGCTATTCTGTTTCTGATTGCCACAGGAATTGCCGTGGGGATGGTCGTAGCCACCACAATCCTGGGCCCCAAACGTGAATTCGCAGATAAAATGGAGCCTTTCGAATGCGGCGAATCCCAGATCGTGTCTCCCTACCAGCGGTTTTCCGTAAAGTTCTACCTGGTTGCTGTCCTCTTTATTTTATTCGATATTGAGGCGGTCTTTCTTTTTCCCTGGGCCATTTTATACAAAAAGCTTGGGTTGTTCGGTCTGGTTGAGATGATCGTGTTTCTCATCATCCTCGGAGTGGGGTTGATGTATGTCTGGATTCGGGGAGGACTCGACTGGGAGTGATCGGTCATTAAATACGCTATGAGTGATACCAACATAATCCAAAAAATAAAAGACCGGTTCCCGGATATGGTCAAGGAAGACCATAGCTTTCGCGGAGACCAGACCGTCACGATTTCAAAGGAAATGATCCGGGACGTGGTTCAATTCATTAAGGATGAACCTTCTCTTGGCATGGACTTCCTAATGGATCTGACAGCCGTGGACTATATGGACCGTAAACCACAACGGTTTGAAGTCGTATATCATTTTTACTCCTCCAATCACAATCACCGGGTACGGTTAAAAATCCCTGTCGATGAGGAGGATTGTCTGGTAGATTCCCTTGTCCCGCTATACAAATCGGCCAACTGGTTCGAGCGGGAGGTATGGGATCTTTATGGTATCAAATTCAAGGGGCATCCCAACCTGAAGCGCATATTGCTTTATGAAGGGTTCAAGGGCCATCCCCTGCGGAAGGATTACCCCGTTAACAAGCGGCAACCGTTGATCGGTCCGTTGAACTGAGGTTCGGATAACGTATTATGTGGATTGACCTGGCCATCACATTGGTCAAAATCTTTTTTATTCTGGCAGTTACTGTTGGGTTTTTCGCACCGATTTTAACCTGGGTGGAACGCAAACAGAGCGCCATCATGCAGGATCGGATCGGTGCCAACCGCGCCGACATCATGGGCTTCACCGCGCTGGGGCTGTTTCACATCATGGCCGACGGCCTCAAGATGTTTACCAAAGAGGATTTTATCCCACAGGGCGCCAATCGACTCCTGCACACCCTGAGTCCCATTATCGCGCTCATCCCCGCCATTTTGACCTTTGCGGTCGTCCCTTTCGGTGGAAAATACACCATGTGGGGCCAGGAAGTGAACCTGGTGATCTCCGACCTCGATGTTGGCCTGCTGTTTGTCTTTGCCATCGCGTCCATCGCAACCTATGGTTACGTCGTTGCCGGCTGGAGTTCCAATAACAACTGGTCCCTGCTCGGGTCCATGCGTACTGCCTCGCAAATGATTTCCTACGAAGTTGCCATGGGCTTGACCATTGTCGGGGTGTTAATGGTTTATGGATCGATGCAGCTGACCGTGATTGGCGCCGCGCAGGAAGATTTCTGGCGCTGGGGATTCTTTATGCAGCCGCTGGGATTCCTCATGTTTTTCGCGGCGTCTATTGCAGAGAACAAACGCGTCCCATTCGACGCGCCGGAAGCCGAATCGGAACTCGTTGCCGGGTACTTTACGGAATACAGTGGACTCAAGTTCGGTATGTTCTTCATGGCTGAATTCATTGAAATGGTGACTATCGGTGCGATCGTTACCATTCTGTTCTTTGGAGCGTGGCATATTCCTTTTCTATCTACCGCCACCCTCATCTCAATGTTTGATTTCCTGGGCGACAGTTTTGCAAATCTGATCGTCATGCTCATCCATGTCGGTGTATTTTTCGGCAAGGTGACATTTTTTATCTTTGTGCAAATGATTATTCGCTGGACCCTTCCGCGGTTCCGCTATGACCAGATAATGAAACTGGGATGGAAGATTTTGTTGCCGTTGTCACTTGCCAATATAGTGGTAACCGGAATCGTCATTCTGGCTTTGAATTAGGAGTCTTCTTATGGCTTACTACGTCAATCGAAACGTAAAGCTGACGTGGTGGGAGCGCTCATTCATTCCCGAAATCATTCGGGGGATGTTGATCACTTCACGCCATTTCTTTAAAAATTTATTTGGGTTTGTACCGTTTTTTCTCGGCAAAAAAAAGGACCGGGAAATTTTCACTGTGTACTATCCGGAAGAAACGATACAGTTTCCAATTGCCTATCGAGGGCGGCCGGTTCTGGCCCTGAACGAACACGATCGGCCCAATTGTGTCGCCTGCGGGTTATGCGAGATCGCCTGCCCCGCTTACTGCATCGATATCATTCCCGGGGAAAACAGTGGCAAGCAGAATGAAGTGGAACGGTATCCGGTCGAGTTCACCATAGATTACGCAGTTTGTATCTTTTGTGGATTCTGCGAAGAGGCTTGCCCCGAGGAAGCTATTTTCATGAGTGATCAGTACGACATCACCATGCTCGACCGCAAAAAAATGAAATACAACATGAAACAATTGCTGGTCCCCGTTTCGGAGTTGAAGGACCGCATGGACTTCTGCAGAAAGATGTACGGTAAATGGAACTACTGATTTTTTATCCTCTGGCCCTGATTGTCGTGGTCCTGGCATTTCTGGTGGTGTTTAACAAAAGCCCTATCGGATCCGCCGTTTCCCTGATCGGGATGATGCTGGGTCTTGCCGGCGTGTTCGTCCTTCTGCAGGCGCACTTCCTGGCTATTCTCCAGGTCATCGTCTATGCCGGGGCGATTATGGTTCTATTTATGTTTGTAATAATGCTCCTCAACCTGAAAGGTGACGACAAGGTCTGGAAAGTCCGCGAACGGAACGTCTGGCTATCCAGCTTCACCGGTGTCCTGATGTTGGGAGTTTTATATAAGTTCATTGATATCACGGGGGGAGCGGAATTCAACTCCCCGGCCAGCGTTCCGGAAAATTTTGGAACTGCAGAACGCGTCGGGACGTCCTTGTTTACCGACTTTGTTCTGCCTTTTGAAGTGGCCTCGATTCTCCTGCTGGCGGCAATGGTAGGAGCGGTGGTTCTAGCTAAATCCAAGGTGGATTGATTATGGTACCTCTCTCACATTATTTGATTCTCAGCGCGACACTGTTTTCAATCGGTGTTCTAGGCGTATTGATACGACGCAATGCCATTGTGGTGTTTATGTGTGTGGAGATCATGTTGAATGCGGTCAACATTTCGTTAATCGCGTTTGACCGTTATTTGAATCAGCATGACGGGCAGATATTCAGTTTTATGGTCATGTGCGTGGCCGCGGCGGAGGTCTCCGTGGGGCTGGCGATTGTAATCTCCCTGTTCCGCAACAAGGCCACCGTCAATCTTGACGAACTCAACCTGATGAAGTGGTAGGAATCTAATCGATGTCATTTGTTAATCTCGCGTTCCTGGTACCGCTGTTTCCGTTGATCGGCTCCATCATCAACGGCTTCTTCGGACTCAAAATCGGCAAGGACCGGGTCAGTTGGGTGGCCTGTACCGGGCCGGTGCTGTCGTTTATCGTGACGTTGGTTCTATTCGCCGGCACTTTGTTCCACACAGCAGGAACCCCCTACCCCGAGCAATCCCTGTTCACCTGGATCTCCGCGGGTAATTTCCACGTCGATTTCGGATTTCAGATTGATCCTCTTTCACTCGTCATGATGATGGTGGTGACCGGTGTCGGATCCATCATCCATATCTATTCCATTGGTTACATGCACGAGGAGTACAGCTACTACCGCTATTTCGCCTACCTGAACCTGTTCCTGTTCTCCATGCTACTCCTGGTGATGGGAAACAATTTCCTGGTGATGTTTATCGGCTGGGAAGGCGTGGGCGTGTGTTCGTACTTCCTGATCGGGTACTACTTTGAAAAGAAATCAGCCTGCGACGCCGGCGTCAAGGCATTCGTAGTAAACCGGGTTGGTGACTTTGCGTTTCTTCTGGGAATATTCGGCATCTTCAAGATGTTCGGGACCATTGACTTCACTGAGGTCATGCTGGCGGCCCCGACCACGCTGATTTACAACAGCGAAGCCGCAACCCTGATAACCCTGGCGCTGTTCGTCGGCGCCACCGGTAAATCGGCTCAGATTCCTCTCTATACCTGGCTACCGGATGCAATGGAAGGCCCGACTCCGGTCAGTGCGCTCATCCATGCCGCGACCATGGTCACAGCCGGCGTTTATATGGTTGTACGGTGCAGCGCCTTGTTTAATCTGGCACCTCTGACGATGATGATTATTGCACTGGTCGGTGGCGGCACCGCGTTATTTGCGGCAACCATCGGTTGTACACAATGGGACATCAAACGCGTGCTGGCCTACTCTACTGTCAGCCAGATCGGCTACATGTTCCTGGCCTGTGGCGTCGGTGCCTACACTGCGGCGATATTCCATCTCGTGACTCATGCTTTCTTCAAAGCATGCCTGTTTCTTGGTTCCGGAAGCGTTATTCACGGTATGCACCATGAGCAGGACATCCGCAAAATGGGCGGTTTGAAAGATCACTTCCCGATCACTTATGTTACGTTTCTGGTTTCGACCATTGCTATCGCGGGGATATTTCCATTCTCAGGATTCTTCAGTAAAGACGAGATTCTGTACCACGCATTGATGGATGGAAATGTCATCTATTGGGGCATGGGTATCAGCGGCGCCTTTATCACCGCTTTCTATATGTTCCGACTGGTGTTTCTGACATTTCACGGACCATCCAATGTCGATCCTCATGTACATCCCCATGAATCACCCAAAGTAATGACCCTGCCTTTGATCATACTGGCCTTCCTGGCATTGACAGGCGGTCTTCTGGGCATTCCGCTGATCCATGGCTGGCATATCCTGCACAACTGGCTGGAGCCGGTACTGGCCTTCGATCTGGAAACCGCTCTTCATGCTTCTGAACGCATGCTGGCGGAACATGGCCATCATACTTCCTTTGCTGAAGTACTTCACAAGGCGCAACACACCTCACATAATATCTGGCTGGAAATCACTTTGATGGTTTTCTCTGTCGGCGTGGCTCTAGCCGGAATTGCGACCGCCTGGTTTTTCTATATCAAAAGACCCGAACTTCCCGGAAAGCTGGTCAAGGGACAATGGGGATTCAATCTGGTGGAAAACAAATATTATGTCGATGAGTTGTACGACGAAACAATCGTGAAACCCATCGTCAAAGGTTCCGACATGCTCTGGAAGCAGGCTGATGTTCGGGGTGTGGATGGTGCCGTCAACGGAGTCGCCTGGGTTATTAGTTTCTTGAGTAAAATAGCCAGTAGTTTCCAATCGGGATTTGTCCGAAACTACGCCTTGATAATGGTAGTCGGCTTTATATTTTTAATGATAGTCAGTCAGATGGAATTCTGACCCGAAACCTATGTTTTTAACTTTTCTGACATTCCTGCCGCTGGTCGGTGCTATTGCACTGGCTTTTATTCCTAAAGAGGAAGAAGGGGCAATCAAGCAGACCGCGTTGGCCGTTGCCATTGCGGATTTCCTGCTGTCCCTGCAGTTGTACGCCGATTTCGACACGACCACGGCGGCGATGCAGTTCACCATGGATATCCCATGGATCACAGACTGGGGAATCAGTTACCACGTGGGTTTGGACGGGATTTCACTCCTGCTCTATATAATGACCACGATGCTGACCGCCATCGCCATTCTGGCTTCATTCGGCGTCAAGAAGCATGTCAAAGAATATATGATGGCAATGCTGGCCCTCAGCACGGGTATGCTCGGGGTCTTCATCTCCCTGGACTTTTTCCTGTTTTATGTATTCTGGGAATTCCAGCTGATTCCGATGTATCTCATCATCGGTGTCTGGGGCGGTCCACGTAGGATCTACGCGGCGGTTAAATTCTTCATTTATACCGCTGTCGGCTCCCTGCTGATGCTAGTGGCCATCATCTGGATGTACTTCCATTTCCATGAAACAGTCGGTGTGTTCACGACCGATATCATGCTGATCACCCAACAGATCAATCTGGATATGATCGAGCAGAAATGGTTGTTCTGCGCATTTTTCCTGGCGTTTGCCATCAAAGTACCAATGTTCCCGTTCCACACATGGTTGCCGGATGCCCACGTCGAAGCGCCCACTGCGGGCAGTGTTATCCTGGCGGGTGTTCTGCTGAAGATGGGGACCTACGGGTTTCTCCGCTTCAATCTGCCACTGTTTCCTTTGGCCAGTGTCGAATTCCTGCCTTATGTCTGCGGCTTAGCTGTCATTGGTATCGTTTACGGGGCGCTGGTCGCCATGATGCAGGAAGACCTCAAGAAACTGGTCGCCTATTCCAGTGTGAGCCATCTGGGATTTGTCATGCTGGGTATTTTTGCCTTCAACCATTATGGATTGCAGGGCGCCCTGTTACAAAACATCAATCACGGCATCACCTCAGGAGCACTCTTCCTGCTGGTTGGCATGATCTATGACCGGCGGCACACGCGACTCATTAAAGATTTTGGCGGCTTGGCGAAGGTAATCCCCGTGTTCACTGTATGCTTTATGATTATGACCCTGTCATCGGTCGGCTTACCGGGAACCAACGGGTTCATCGGGGAGTTCCTTATTCTCCTGGGAATTTTCCAGAATCAAATGGGATTCGCTATTGTGGCCACGAGCGGTGTCATCTTTGCCGCGTGTTATATGTTGTGGATGTTTCAACGGGTGATGTTTCTTGAAATCAAACACCCGGAAAACGAAAAGCTGACCGACATGACGCCGAGGGAATTATGCACCATGATCCCGCTGATTATTTTTGTATTCTGGATCGGGTTTTATCCGAAGCCCTTTACCAAAACATTTGACGCGTCCATAGAACATCTGATTACACAGGTCGAACCGAAGAAAACACATGAGTCGCCCGGTGGTCATCACGCGGCCGTAGCAACTCCTGTTAAGATGGCAAAGGCCGAAGCCGGCCTGCATGAAACTCATTAATTGAGGAAGGATTATTTGTGGATCTAATACCCGCACCTGAAGTCGATTTAATCAGCCTCGCGCCCGTGCTGGTGCTCAGCGTATTCACCATGCTGGTGATGCTGATGGATCTGTTTATCGGCAAAAACAAGTCCGGATTGGTATTTGTCTCTCTAACGGGATTGTTGATGACGGCGGTCAGCAGTTTCGCCAAAACCGACTGGCCGGTGCATTCCTTTGGTGGCAGTTTTGTTGTCGACCACATGTCCGTTTTCTTCACTATGATTTTCTGCCTGAGTTCGGCTCTGGCTATTCTGCTTTCGGTTGATTACAACAAGCGTGAAAAAATACGCGTGGGTGAGTATTACAGCCTGATCCTGTTTTGTACGGTGGGGATGATCATCCTTGCCTCGTCTACAGACTTGATCATGATTTTCCTCGGGATCGAAATCGTTTCCCTCTGTCTTTACGTCCTGGCAGGGATTCGCCGGGGGGATGTCCGGTCTAGCGAAGCCGCCCTGAAGTATTTTCTATTGGGTGCATTCGCCACCGGTTTCCTGCTTTATGGCATGACCTTACTCTATGGCTCCACCGGCACCACCAAATTGGCGGGAATCGCCGAAGCCATCAGTAGTGGACAGACAGGTTCCCAACCCCTGCTGACCATGGGAGTGATCCTGCTGGTGTTGGGATTCGGGTTCAAAGTGGCGTCAGTCCCCTTTCACATGTGGGCGCCTGATGTCTACCAGGGGGCTCCTACGCCGGTAACCGCATTCATGGCTGTTGGACCCAAGGCGGCGGCTTTTGCGGCCTTTTTTAGGGTTTTTACAGAAGCCATGCCCGGTCTGGCCCCCTCCTGGGAAATGGTATTAAGCATTGTCGCTGTCATCACCATGTTCGTGGGAAATCTGGGAGCGATCATGCAGACCAATATCAAGCGTCTGCTGGCCTACTCAAGTATCTCCCATGCCGGGTATCTCTTGATTGCCATTATCGCGAAAAGCTCACTGGCCAGTTCTGCACTGGTTTTTTATATGCTGGCTTACGCATTCATGACGTTTGGAGCGTTCGGAGTGGTCACCCTCCTCGGCCGCGAAGGAAAAGAAAATCTGGAGCTGAAAGATTATTCCGGCCTTGGATTTCAAGCTCCCCTGCTGGGCCTGGCGATGACCATTTTCCTGCTTTCACTGGGAGGACTTCCGCCGCTTGCCGGGTTCGTGGCCAAATTCTATATCTTCCAAGCCGCATTAAAGGAAGGCTATGTGACACTGGTTGTGCTGGCGGTATTGAACAGTGCCATTTCCTTTTATTACTACCTGCGGGTGATCGTTTTCATGTATATGAAAGAACCTGAAGGTGAGCTTCAGATATCCCTGACCCCCATAACGCTTCTGGTAATTATCATCGGTATCCTGGGCACCGTGGAGCTGGGCCTGTTCCCGGGACCTGTCCTTTCTCTCGCCCATCCCTGACCTCTTACTGTTCGCCGCCGGATTTTCTCCGGATCGTATTGATTCTTCCCCGAATTTTTATATAATTCAGGAAACAACCATAAGGAAGGATAGCAACCTATGAAGATGCATCATTTGCCTCCGGAAACGGTGGAACAGATCATGACCAAGGTTCAGAATGTGGTCGACTCCGGAGATTATCCAATGGACACCATGGATGAGATTTTTACGTTATCAGGGGTCGATGGAAAGCAGTTTCTGGAGAGTAAGAACAATCCCGCGCAGGCCGCCCAGGTAAACTTTGAAATGGACCGGGAGCAGGGAATCCGATTTTTCGACCCATTTAATTTTTATACTAATGGGATTTACAAGGATATTGACGGCTGGTCGGTTTGGACCAAGGACAATTTAAAAGAGCCCTGGACCTAATACAAGGTCAGGGCTCTTAATTTTTCCATACGGGAAGATAACAGATGAATGGTAAAGGCCAAGTGCCGATACCTATTCTTTAGGCTTTAGCTTTCTTTTCAGCCTGATCGGCCTGATCTTTGGCGAAATCATAGCTTCCTTTACGCGGCAGGGTTGCCGTAAAGGCTTCGGCCTGTTCCTTCATGGCCTTATCTTTGGCTTCCCCTTCGGCCTGGGCCTTTTCACGGGCCAACCGTTCCTTTTCTTCATCGCTCAAATTTTCCTGCTGAAGTTCCCCGGCAGGCGCCTGCCCCTCGGATCCCCCTTCAACTTGAGCGGTTTGCTCCGCTTCTTCTGCTTCTTTCATGGATGTTTTAAAATTCTTGATGCTACGCCCAAACGCACTACCAATTTCCGGCAGTTTGCCCGCCCCAAAAATAATCATAATGATGACCAAAATGATCATCAATTCTGGAAAACCAATACCCATCATGGTGGATATCCTCCCGTAAAAAATAAAAATCAGGGCCAGGTGTGATCCCAAACCCCCGGAAAAGACGAAAACTAGTCCTTGAGTTGGCTGATTTTATCCTGATTTCAAGACTGTTTACAAGGATAAACCGACAATTTACGGAGAAAACCCTCCTGTCTATTCAATTACTTATTGGGTACCTAAACTTGAGCTCACAGCGCGCTATCTTCATTTTTCACCTAGAATCTAATGTTTGTTTTAAGAGCCCATCTTTCAATGACCTTCCTTCACCCCAATAAATTCTATTTTCTGATAATTCTCAATTTAACTTATTGTTTTAATTAATTAAAAATTTTATTGGAAACCTGTGGAAAATTTAAAAGTAAGGCGTTATCCTGACTTTATACATTCACTTTCAGGATAAACACCATGAGCTTCCGCGAAGAAGAGGAGCAGTATAAGCAGGACATCCGTCAAAACCCCGGAGATGCCGATGCCATCTGTGCTCTGGGAGATTTTTACCTGGGCAAGGGGAAATATGATCTGGCGGAAAAAGAATATCAAAAGGCGCTGAGACAGAATTCATTTTGCGCAGAAGCCCATTTGGGACTGGGGGCCATCAACCATCAGCAGAAACGTGCTGCCGACGCGGAATACCATTATCAGAGAAGCCTTGAGCTCGACCCGGATAATGCCCGAACCCGGAATAACCTGGGTTCCCTCTACTATGAACAGAAACAATGGAGCAAGGCCAAGGCCGAATATAAATCTGCCATTGAAATAGACCCGGAATACACGCTTCCTCACCATAATCTGGGTCTTCTGTATGCCTGCCAGGAAAAATATCAGGCCGCAGAGGAATCCTATCTGAGGGCTCTGCAACTGGATCCTGAATACGGCCAGGCCCGTTACAACCTGGGAAATCTGTATTTCGATCAGGAACGGTTTTTCGAGGCAAAGCGGGAATACATCGCGGCCCTGCGCATCAATCCAAAGAATATTTTCGCGCATCTGGACCTGGCCAACCTGTACAACAATCTTGGAGAAACGGACCAGGCCAAAGCGGAATATAAAGAAACTCTGAAGCTGGACCCAAGAAACGCCGAGGCCTACTTTTTTCTCGGCAATCTTGCCGCCGACCAAAAAATCTATGACGAGGCCGAACAACTGTACAAGAAGGCCCTGTCCCTGAAATCGAATGACGCCCAGATTCATAATCAGCTGGGTTTCCTGCGCTTTGAGCAAAAACGTTACGAGGAAGCGGAGACTGAATACAAGGAAGCTCTTCGGCTGAATCCCAAATACACGGCCGCCCATAACAATATGGGTCTGCTGTATTACCAACTTAAAAACTATACCCGGGCAAAGGAAGAGTTTGAGACCACACTGCAGCTGGACCCCTACTATGTAAACGCCCAATACAACCTGGGTCTTTTATATCAGGCTCAGGACCAGAATCGATTGGCCCTGGAGGCCTACCGCAAAGTCTTAAGGTTGAACCCGATGGACAGCGAAGTGTACTCCAAGCTGGGATACCTGTATGAAGCACTGGAGGAGTACGACAACGCTGAAACCATTCTTAAAGAATTGACCCAGTTGGACCGGGAGAACGTATTTGGATATGCACAATTGGCCAAGCTGTATACACTCCGGGAGCAATACGACCTGGCTTTTGCAGCATTGGATACGGCACTGGACCTGGAGCCGGATAACCCGGAATCTCTATACCTGAGGGGCAATCTGCACTTTCAGAGAAAAGAATACGGACCGGCGGAAGAAGCGTTTCGGAAAACGGTGACTCATCACCCCGATATCGAGGAAGCCTGGATCAAACTGGGTGTGATTTATTATCGCCAGGAAAAGTATCAGGAGTCCCTGGAGGCTTACCAGACAGCCATCAGCCTGAATCCCGAAAATCACATTGTTCATTTCAATCTGGCCCTGATTTACGAGCACTTGGAGAATTGGGAGGAAGCCGAACAATCCTACCACAAAACTCTGGGACTCAATCCGGATGATTATGATGCTCTTTTCAATCTGGGTATTCTTTATGAGAACCGGGAACAGTTGGAAGAAGCTCTCAGGAATTATCGACAGGCGTTGAACTTAAAACCGGATGACCCCGATACGTATAACAACCTGGGTCTGGTATACCTCAAATTGAATCAATACAAAGAGTCGGAGGAAGCCTTGAGCGAGGCATGCCGCCTGAATCCCGGGGATTCCCAAGTACATTTCAACCTGGGCATCCTTTATGAGTCGATGAATAAGTTCCGCCTGGCGGAAAGGGAATATCTGGAATCGATTCGCCTGAATCCTGGGGAGCCCAAGGTTCACTTCAATCTGGGACTGTTGTATGACAACAGTCATCAATTCGCGAAAGCGGAAAACGAGTACAGGGAAGCCATTCGTCTCGACCCGGAATATGCCTTTGCTTACAACAATCTGGGACTCATCCATTTGCGCCGTTATCAGAATAACGAGGCAGAGGCCATGATTCTCAAAACTATCGAGCTAAAACCGGATTACGCTTCAGGCCATTATAATCTGGGATTGATTTACGCCGCGAACTCGGATCATGCCCGGGCAATTCCCTCCTATGAGGAAGCATTACGCCTCGACCCCGAAATGAAGGAAGCTCGCCGCAAATTGAAAAAGGCCCTATTTTGGGTTAAAGCAAGCGATTTTCTAGGCGGATGGAAGAAGTTGCTGGCCGGCTGATCCGAGGATATTCCCTCAAGCGTTGCGAAGCTCGTCGATGACCTTTTTGTAATCGTCGCTTCCGAAGATGGCGGACCCGGCTACCAGAACATTGGCTCCGGCTTTTTTAACAGTTGCCGCATTAGCCGGCTTCACACCCCCGTCTACCTCCACATCCAACTCCACACCCGATTCGTCCAGAGTACTACGAAGTAGTTTAATTTTGCTGAGTACGGAGGGGATGAACGACTGACCGCCGAACCCCGGATTAACCGACATCAAGAGAACCATATCCACTTGCTCAATGATTTCGTCGAGCGCAAACAGGGTGGTGGCAGGATTCAATACCACTCCCGCTTTGGCACCCTTCTCCTTGATACGATGCACTGTGCGGTGCAGGTGCGGGCAGGCCTCGGCATGGACGGATATGATATCTGCTCCAGCGTCAGCAAAATCGTCTATGTAGTGATCCGCGTTCTCGATCATCAGGTGGACGTCGAGCGGCAACTTGGTAACTTTACGAAGGGCTTCCACCACCAGGGGACCGACCGTGATATTGGGAACAAATCTTCCATCCATCACATCCACATGAATCCAGTCCGCTCCCGCTTCTTCCACGGCTTTAACTTCTTCACCCAGGCGACTGAAATCAGCGGCTAAAATCGAAGGCGCAATCTTGACCATTGAGTCTCCTCATAATTATTTTTTGCGAAAGTTCCGGGGTCATCCGGCTTTTGGAGGGATGCAAACCTGAAAAGCCAAAAGATGGGCGCCCTCTTTTCCTAACGAGCGGAGTTGAGCATATCATAATGCCCATTACCGGGCAATTGTTTGACCGGTCTCCAGGAAATATTTCTTTTGTTCCTCCGGCTGGTCATGGTCTTCTCCACGCCTTATAATGAAAGGGTAATGGAACCTCTATCCAGGAACCCATGAGCGAGCCAACCGACGGTATAACAACTGAAATCAAAAGTTTTTTCGGCAGGGAATACAATCTTCTCATCCTTGCCGCAGTGATCGGAACACTTGCCGGTGCCGCATCCACCGTATTCCGGTGGATGATCGACTTTTTCGCAAAGGTATTTTCAGGTGAAGGACTTCTCCTGGGACTTTCAGCCGGGGCGGTGATGCTTCTGATGCCCTTCATGCCCATGCTGGGAGGACTGGTGATAGGCATGGCTCGCCGTTATTTCCCTGAAGCGGTGGCAGAAAGCGGAGTCGACCGCGTAATGGAAGCGGTGGTGTTGAAAAACGGAAAAATCAGGAAACGAGTGCTCACCGTCTGCGCCCTCACCTCTTCCATCACCATTGGATCGGGAGGTTCCGCCGGTCGGGTGGGACCGACCGTACAAATCTGTTCTGTTATCGGTTCGGTGTTCGGCCAGATGTTCAAACTCTCCAAGGAGCGCATCCGTGTCCTCGTAGGGTGCGGAGCCGCGGCGGGCATCGCGGCCACTTTTAACGCTCCCCTGGCAGGAGTGATCTTCGTCATGGAAATCATCCTCGGCGAATTCACCATCCACTCCCTCAGCCCTATCGTGATCGCGTCGGTCATGGGCACCGTCACCGGACGCGCTATTGAAGGCAACGAGCTGACCTTTCTGACCCCGGTGCATGAGCTGGTCCATCCCTCGGAGATTTTCTTTTACTTGATCCTCGGCATCCTGTGCGGACTGACAGCCAACCTGTTCACTCAGACGTTTTACCGAAGCCAAAAGTTTTTCGAAGAACAGGTTAATATCTCAGTCGTTCTCAAACCAGCTCTGGGAGGTCTGATCGTCGGACTCCTGGCAATCCTCACTCCCGAGATAAGGGGCAACGGGTTTCCGGAAATGGAGCAGGTATTGAACGGCCAACTGTTCTGGGCTATGGCCCTGGTGCTGATCTTCACCAAAATCTTCGCCACCGCAGTGACGCTGGGCTCTGGTGGAGTCGGCGGAACTTTCGCACCGTCCCTGTTCATCGGCGCCATGGTAGGCGCCACTTTCGGGGCGGCTGTGCATGGAGTTCTTCCGGAGTGGACCGCTTCCAGTGAAACATATGCCCTGGTGGGCATGGGCGCCCTGGCCAGCGCTGTTATGCAGGCCCCTTTGACCAGTATCCTTATCCTGTTTGAAATGACCAACGATTACACCATCATTCTCCCCATAATGATTTGTTGTATTGTCGCCACTTACACCATGCGCCGCTTCACCCAAAATTCGATATACGAGCAAACACTTCTCAACCGCGGGGTCAATATTCGCCACGGAAAAGCCATCAATATTTTGAGCCGTATGTTTGTCCGTGACGTCATGACCCAGGAGGTCGTCACCATCTCCGAGGAAATGCCTTTCAAAAATATCCTGGAAATCGTATCCTATTCCCGTCACCTGTATTACCCCGTGGTGGATAGCGAGGGAGAAATGACGGGAATCATTTCCTTTTCAAACATCCGGGATGCCGCTCAAAATGAAGGCATGGAAGAAACTGCCCTCGCCCGCGATCTGGCCACCCCCGGTGTTGTGGCCCTTAAACCCAACCATAACCTGAATGAAGCTTTGAAAAAATTTTCTGAGTTGGACGTCCAGCAACTACCGGTTCTGCAAGTCGGCGATTCCAAAAAGGTTGTCGGCATGCTCCGCCAGTCGGATGTTCAAGCGGTGTACAACCGCGAAATCCTTATCAGCGAACTGAAAAGTTGACCCATGAAATATCTCTCCCAAAAACTTTCAGCTTTCATTTTATGCATAGGACTCGTACTCAATGCCTGTCAGCCCGGTTCTTCCAATGAACCAGTACGCCGAACCCAGTTCATCATGGGCACTCTGGTGGAAATCACCGTTTCTCATTCGGATTCCAAGGTAATTCAATCAGCCACCACCCAGGCTTTTGACGAAATGCAACGCATCGAACAACTTATGAGTACCTACCGGCCCGATTCCGAAATCTCCCGAATCAATCGCGCCGCTGGGAAGGAAGCCGTCCCGGTATCCCCGGAAGTGGAGGAAGTAATCCAGGAGGGTATTTTCTGGTCCAAGCAATCGAGCGGGGCGTTTGATATTACCGTTGAACCGCTGGTCCAATTATGGGACTTCAACGGCGAAAAGGAAATTGTTCCCGCAGACAGCACGATTGAAAAAACCGCGGCCCTGGTCAATTACAGGAATATTGAAATCAAGGATCATACCGTACGCCTGACACAACCCGGGATGGCGATCAACGTCGGCGGACTGGCCAAAGGGTATGCCGTCGACCGGGCTGTCTCTATTTTAAGAGATAAGGTAACCAGCGGCATTATCAACGCCGGCGGGGACCTCTATGCCTTTGGCCAGAAGTCGGAAGGCAATCTGTGGAATATCGGTCTCCAACACCCGCGCAAACCGCAGGCCATCCTGGCCGCCTTTGCCGTTCAAAACCAGGCAGTCGCCACCTCCGGTGATTATCAGCGCTATTTCATCAAGGACGGCGTTCGTTACCATCACATCTTCGATCCGCAAACCGGTAAACCGGCTCGCACAATGATCTCTGTTACGATCATCACGACGGAGGTGATGGATGCCGACGCTCTGGCCACTGCCGTATTCGTTATGGGTCCGAATAAGGGATTGGAGTGGGTGGACACTCTGGAAAATGTAGAGGCCATGGCGGTTTTGGAAAATGGCTCGATTTTCTACAGTAAAAATTTTCAAAAACAACCGCAGTTCGCTCTAAAATAATCAGTACTGCTCTTTCAGGTAGCCCTCTTCCCACAAACCGGGATACTGTTTTCCGGAAGCTGTAATGTGAACTCCCCGACCGTGGGGTTGGCCATTTTTGAACCCGCCGACAAACCGGTCGCCGTTAGTCGAGGTGTACACCCCCTCCCCTTCCATTGTGTCATTAACAAAATCCCCCTCATATTTGTCGCCATTAATAAACGCGAGAGTTCCCCGGCCATGCGGCTTGCCGTCGGCAAATTCTCCGGTGTACTTGTTGCCTCCAGCGAACAGATAGGTCCCGTAACCATGGGGCACGCTTCCCGCCAAAGGCCCGATATAGCAGTCACCGTTCTTGAATTGCAAAGTGGGGAAATTTTTCTGCTGATCCGTACGAGAACGAGAAGTTTTTTGGGGTTCAGGGGTTTTGGAAGTCTTTGATTGAGTCTTTGGATAAGTTTTCGGAGACACCTTTTGCGCCAAATGCTTTTCCAACTCCCGGTATGCCTGGTTGATCTCATGCATTTGCCGGTGAGCCAGTTTCTGCAAGCGCTCGGACTCCGCCGGAAACCTGTCGGGATGCCAGAATTTTACCTGCTCCCTATAGGCCCGCTTGACTTCCTCCAATGAAGCGGTTGGGGTAACTTTCAGAATTTTGAAAAACTGTTCCATCCAGAATTGATCAGGTTGTTTTGCGGGATGGCTGAAACCGTTTCAGCAGAAGAGAATTGCTGACCACCGAGACAGAACTGAACGACATGGCCACCGCCGCAAACAGGGGTTTCAAAAGAATCCCATATGCGGGATAAAGGATCCCGGCCGCAATGGGAATTCCCAGAACATTATAGAAGAACGCCCAGAAAAGATTCTGTTTGATTTTACGCAGAGTCGACCGGCTGAGATCGATGGCCTCCGCCACCGCATTCAGGTTTTGAGTCATCAGTGTGATGTCCGAGGTTTCCATGGCGATATCCGTGCCCGATCCCATAGCAATGCCAATATGCGCCTGCGCGAGGGCCGGCGCATCGTTGATGCCGTCACCCACCATCGCGACAAACCGCCCCTGATCCATTAATCGTTTTACCTCATTCGCTTTGTCTCCAGGAAGCACCTCGGCGAGCACCTCATCAATGCCCAACTCTCCTGCCACGGCACGAGCCGTTCGAGAATGGTCTCCCGTGATCATGACCACCTTTAACCCCTTCTCCTTCAACCGCGATACCGCTTCCCTGGCCTGGGGCTTGATCCGGTCGGCGGCGGCGATCATTCCGCCCAGACGTCCGTCCACCTGCACCAGCATGGGAGTTTTGCCCTGTGCCGCCCATTGTTCCAGTTGATCGTCGACTGCAGACAAATCGATCCCGGCATCCTCCATCAATTTACGATTACCCAGAGCGACGTCATGACCATTGACACGCGCCTGCACTCCAAAGCCGGGAAGGGCCTTGAATTCCTCAAAGGGGTGCAGGGTTATCCCTCGTTTTTCCGCTTCGGCCACCACCGCTTCGCCCAGAGGATGCTCCGATCCTTTTTCCAGCGACGCGGCGAGAGACAGAACTTCGTTCTCATTCATGTCAGGAGTGTAGAGGTCTGTAACCTCCGGCCGACCCTCAGTGAGCGTTCCGGTTTTATCGAAGACCACCGTATCGATACGTTGCGCCTGTTCGAGAATTTCACCTCCCTTGATCAAAATGCCCAGTTCCGCACCGCGTCCGGTGCCCACCATGATGGCGGTTGGAGTCGCCAGCCCTAAAGCGCACGGGCAGGCGATGATCATTACCGAAATAAAAATCATCATTGCAAACAGAAAGGGCTCGGTCGGAAGCGTGGCCAGAGAAGAACCCCAGACCCACCAGACGATAAAAGCGAGGCTTGCAAGCGCGATCACGGTCGGCACAAAAATCCCGGCCACCTGATCGGCCAGGCGCTGTACCGGAGCCTTCGATCCCTGGGCCGCTTCCACCAATTGAATGATGTGCGCCAGCACCGAATCCTTTCCCAGCCGGGTAGCTCTCATTTTGAAAAAACCGGTTTTATTGATACTGGCGCCGATGACGGCATCCCCCACCTTTTTTTCAGCAGGAACGCTTTCACCGGTAATCATCGATTCATCTATCGCGGTCTGACCCTCGAGCAGGACGCCATCCACAGGAATTTTCTCTCCCGGACGCACCAGCACAATATCGTCCTCCACCACCTGGGATACTGGAATTTCCAACTCCTGTCCGTTGCGTTCCACACGGGCAGTTTTAGGTTGCAGGCCGATGAGTTTTTTAATGGCGTCCGAGGCACGGCCTTTGGCCCTGGCCTCCAGCAAACGGCCCATCAGGACGAGTGCGATGATCATCGCCGCAGTATCGTAATACACCAGCACTTCCTGCCCGAAACTTTCCAGCGCCGCGGGAAAAAACGTGGCGAATACGCTGTAGCCATAAGCAACGGAAGTACCCACTGCGATCAGGGTGTTCATGTCGGTGTAGCCGTGCCGAAACCCAGTCCAGGTGCCTTTGTAAAACTGCCAGCCCCCCCAGAACTGAACCGGCGTGGCCAAAATGAAAAAAAGCAGATGGTAGGTCTGCGGATCCCAGGCGGGAAGGAGTCCCAGCATATCTCGCATTCCGCCAGCCATGATGAGGATTCCGGCAATACCGCTTAACAACAATTTCCGAGTTAGAATCCGGGTATCCTGCCGGTGGCGTTCCTCTTCCAGATCGCGGTTGGTGGCCTCCTCAATTTCCTCCTGAGGAATGGCATATCCGATTTGTTCCAGAGCACCCCGAAAGTCTTTCACCCCTACCCGGGATTCCAGATATTCGATCGTGACCCGCTCGCTGGCGAGATTGACCTGAACATTGGTCACCGCTTCCAGACTTCGCAGTTTTTTCTCGACGCGGGAAACACAGGAGGCACAGGTCATGCCCTCCACAGGAAAAATCTTTTTCACCGTTGGAACTGTAAAGCCAATCTTCTCAATGGTTTGTATAATTGATTCCGGAGAGGTGAGTTGGGGATCAAAGTCCACGGTGGCGGACTCGGCCCCAAAATTGACGCTTGCCTGTCCCACGCCATCCATTTCGCCTACTTTTTTTTCGATTCGGGCGGCGCAGGAGGCACAGGTCATCCCCCTTACGGGCAGGACAATATGCTTGGGCTGGGTTGTTTTGATCTCAGACATCTTGTGTCCCTTCTGCCTATAAGATGCCGCAGTCCCGGCAAAGGATACATCACCCTAAAATCATAACAGATTTCAGGGTTATCATTTCAGGCGGACGTTGGTTTTCTGGGTTCACAAATGATCCACATGGATCAGCGACCGAGAGAGGGATTATTTCCCTGAAAACAGGGATTTCAGGGTGAAGATTCCGTACAGCAGAAGAAGGGCGGCGATCAATGCGTTGGTGACACTGTTCTGCGTGACCGAGGTGAATGCAAAATAAGCTCCGGCCAGGGACAAAATCAGGCCGATCATAAAGTACCCGACAAACCGGATGGCCTTTTGCCTGGGTTGTTGAACAAGGTTCTCCCGCTTCTGTTTGAGTTGCCAGCGCCAGCGCAGGACATAATAAGTATGACGCAACCAGGCACCCAGGCCCTTCTCCTCAGCTACGCTGGCCTTACAATACATGCAATAGGTATCAGAGGGCCGGTTGGGAAAACCGCAATTCAGGCAAAGCTTTTGTTCCTGATGGCGATGCAGGGCGATAGGTTCTTTTTTGGGCTTGTCCATAAAGTCAAATCTCAACAGTGCCCCGGCCCTTCTGGGGATAAATTCATTTTAAAAACATATTAGGATGTTTGTTGAAATTCTATTATGATTACCTTATGGTGTCAACGCACAAACCCTTACTCATTCAACCCCTTCAGTTAACCCTTTAGGTTAGTGTAATGGAGTTTTTCAAGCTTATGGTATTTAGAATCATTGTGTTGGCCGTGCTCCTCCCTTTCGCTTGGGCCAGTGGCGCAACGGCAAATCCACCCAAAAAAGTAGAACCTCCTTCCTATTCTGGAATGGTATTTATTCCGCAGGGGGCTTTTGAAATGGGAAGCCGCCAATCCCTCAGGGAACTGGATCCGGTTTCCATATTTCAGGCAGACCGCCATATGCTTGGACCAGAGGATCCCTCCCACGAAGTTATACTCGACGCCTTTTATATCGACATTTATGAGACTTCCAATGCGGAGTACAAATCCTATATGGAAAAAACCGGATTAACAATATCCCCGCGTTACTGGGATGATTCCAGTTTCAATCAACCGGAACAGCCGGTGGTGGGAGTCACCTGGAAAGAAGCGCTTAACTTTTGCCATTGGAAAAACAAACGCCTGCCTACAGAAGCCGAATGGGAAAAGGCCGCACGCGGCAAACGGCCCGTCAGCTACCCCTGGGGAGATGATCCGCCTGACAAAGAGCTTCTGAACTTCGACAACCATGTCCGCCAAACCACTCCGGTAGGCACTTACCCGAAAGGTAAATCGGATTATGGAGTTTTCGATTTATCGGGCAACGTCTCCGAGTGGGTCCAGGACTGGCATTTTCCTGAATATTACCTGTTTTCACCCAAGGAAAATCCCCCCGGTCCCGAGAAAGGGGTCTACAAGGTTATCCGGGGCGGCAATTGGAAAAATAATGCTGAGGACGTTCGCCTCACCTACCGCAACGCAACGGTACCCAAAGCGCGAAGCAATACTGTCGGGTTCCGATGCGCCGCCGACGCCCCGCAACCTTCCTCAAAATAGGTCGACTTCGTCTAGCGATCGTTGAGTTGAGCGAGGATACGGTCGAGCAGAATGTCGGCGATTTCCATTTTGGAGAGAAGCGGAAGTGATTCGGCCTTTTGGTGGCGATCGATCAAGGTGACCTGATTGTTGTCGGATTGAAAGCCGATTCCAGGAGCACTGATATCGTTGGCAACGATCATATCCAGTTGTTTACGCCGCAATTTTTCAGTGGCGCTCTGCACGACGTTTTCACTTTCAGCGGCGAATCCAACAATCAGCTGATGGGTTTTCTTATCCGCCACGGCCTGCAGAATATCCTGCGTGGGGTGAAGGTTGAGAACGAGTGACTGCTCGCCACTCTTTTTGATTTTTTCCTTGGAAACCGTTTCTGGCGCAAAATCCCCGACGGCGGCGGTCATGATCAACACATCACACTGTGGCAGATGATGGAGCACCTGTTCCGCCATCTCGCCAGTCCGCTGACAATTCAGCAAAGTCACGCCAAACGGAGGTTCCAGATGCGTGGGACCGCTGATCAGAGTTACCTCAGCGCCACGGCTCCGAGCCTGACGGGCGATGGCGTATCCCATTTTTCCCGAGGACCGGTTGGTGATGAAGCGAACCGGATCGAGCGGTTCCCGGGTTGGACCCGCAGTCACTAAAATACGCTTTCCAGAAAAGTCGGTTTGACGGAGCAGGTTTTTCCGGATTTCTGTGAGCAGGCGCTCCGGTTCAGCCAGCCTGCCGAGTCCCACGGCGCCACAGGCCAATTCGCCCGCTTCCGGCTCAATGACACCAATGCCCCGCTTCTTTAATATTCGAATATTTTCCTGGACGGCAGGATTGGCCCACATTTGGTCGTTCATAGCCGGCGCCACCAGAACCGGGCCGGCAAAGGCCGAAAACAGAGTAGACAACGGATCGTCTGCCAGTCCGTGGGTCATTTTACCAATCGAATTGGCGGTGGCGGGGGCAACAATCATCAAATCCGCCTTCTCCGCTGCCCGGATATGCTCCATAGAGCCGGAAGCCTCATTTCCAAATATCTCATGATAAACCGGACGACCCGACAACGCTTCAAAGGTAAGCGGCGTGACAAACTGTTTGGCATTTTCGGTCATGACGACAGTCACCTCCGCCCCCTCTTTCACCAGAAGACGCAACAGTTCAACCGCCTTGTAGGCGGCAATCCCGCCCGACACCCCAAGAACCACCTGCTTTGATTTTAACGATTGTTGCATACCCAAAATGGCCCTGCCTTTTATTTGGTTATTTTCCCGTTTATCTATGCTTCACTTTACCATAAAATGCCTGACCAATGCCTCGCCCTATCAACATATTGTTCGTTTCTCCCGAAGCGCATCCTTTCGCCAAAACCGGCGGATTGGGTGATGTTTCGGGCGCCTTACCCCATGCTCTCAAAGAACTGGGGCATGACGTCCGAGTGATGCTTCCCAAATACCGGTGCGTGGAGCAGGCCAAACGGCTCATCCAACCGACGGGTTTGAAGGTTTCCGTTCCTATCGGGGCTGAAACCCAGCATGGGGAATTGCATGTCGGCCGGCTGAACCGCTCCGTGCCTATTTATTTTGTAGATCACCCGGGTTATTTTGACCGCGACGGATTGTACGGAAATGGGGAGGGCGAATTCCCCGACAATGCGGAACGCTTCATGTTTTTCAGCCGGGCCGTACTGGAAGCCTGCAAAACACTCGACTTTAAGCCCGATATCATCCATTGCAACGACTGGCAAACAGGGCTGGTACCATGCTACCTGAAAAACGGGTACGGCCAGGATCCGTTTTTTGCTCATACCCGATCGGTCTTTGCCATCCATAATCTGGGATACCAGGGAAATTTTCATGAACGGTATTTGCCCATGGCCCACCTCCCGTGGAGCCTCTTCACCCTGGAGGGACTGGAGTTCTACGGTCAGTTCAGTTTTCTGAAAGCGGGACTGGTTTACGCGGACGCCTTGACGACTGTCAGCAAAACCTACAGCAAAGAAATACTGACCCCCGAAAATGGATTCCAGATGGACGGCGTATTGCGGCACCACCAGGAAAAGCTATTCGGCATTTTGAATGGAGCGGACTATGGCGAATGGGACCCACAAACCGATCGCCACATTAAAACCCGTTACAGTCCCAAGTCCCTCAAGGGAAAACAGGAGTGTAAGAAAAGCCTGGCGCGCAAATTTTCACTTAAATTGACCGATCAGACGCCTGTAGTCTGCATGGTGACCCGCCTATCACCGCAAAAGGGAATCGACCTGATTATTGAGAATTTCCCCAGGCTCATGCACCTAAAGGCCGCTCTGGTAATTCTTGGAGTGGGTGATGACACCTATGAAACCTTCTTCAATGATCAGGATCGCCATTATCGGGGACAGTTCAGGTATGTACCGGGATTTGATGAAAAGCTGGCGCACCAAATCATTGCCGGAAGCGATATTTTACTGATGCCCTCTCTGTATGAGCCGTGCGGCCTTACCCAGATGTATGCTCTGCGTTACGGAACAGTTCCGGTGGTGCATCAGGTCGGCGGATTGGCGGATACGATCAAGGCCTTCCAGGCAGGGAGCCACCAGGGTACGGGTTTTCTATTCAAGTCCCCAGAAGGCAAAACACTGCTCGACACCCTGGGTAAGGTTTTGGACACCTACCGCAAAAAAAGAAGCTGGCGGAAACTCATGATCAACGGGATGCAACAGAACTTCAGCTGGGAAAAAGCGGCCAAACACTATGAGCGTCTGTACCGCAAAACGCTTGTCATTTGATTTTCAGCCGGTTTGGAGTCCGAGATTCCAGCATTTACCGTTGCAAAACCTCCCTGATTATAATAAAAATTAAGAGCTTGTCGGTCATAAGGAAAGGCAACTGGCTAGGAGGGCCTCGAAATCAGGGTCCGGGATTTCCCAAAAATTGCCTGGAGAACATTGTGAAGAAAATTCTGGTCGTAGATGACGAAGATAACATCCGCCTGCTTTATCAGGAAGAATTGCGGGACGAAGGTTACGATGTTTTCCTGGCAAAAAATGCCGAAGAAGCCTTCAAAATCATAGAACAGAGTCCACCGGACTTGATCACTCTGGATGTCAAAATGCCGGGAATGAGCGGCCTGGATTTTCTCAAGAAACTCAAGGAAAACGAGATGAACATTCCAGTGATATTGTGCTCCGCTTATGGCACCTACAGGCAGGACTTCAAACTCTGGGCCTCAGAAGCGTATGTGGTGAAATCGGCAGATCTCCGGGAATTGAAAATGACTATCAAAGAAATTCTTCATAATTGAGGCCGTTTTTTCGAGTCGCTCCAACCGGTTCTCCCGAAAGAGAATCCGGAACTATTAATTCAATTGACCGCCCCCATGCAAGAACCCAGATTTATCGCCATTGAAGGGTCTATCGGAGCCGGGAAAACCACCCTGGCCCATAAACTGGCCCGCGAGTACGACGCCCGCCTGGTCCTCGAAGTCGACGAGGATAATCCATTTATGGACAAATTTTACGAAGACCGGGCCGGTTACGCCTTCCAGACCCAGGTTTTTTTTTTACTGAGCCGGTATAACCAGTACCAGGAGCTCGCCCAGCGGGATTTGTTCAGCAATGTGGTGATTTCCGACTATCTGTTCCACCGCGACCGGATTTTTGCCGGTTTGAATCTCGAGGGCCATGAACTGCATCTATATGAGCAGTTGTTTAATTTGATCAAAATCAAGATTCCCAAGCCGGATTTGGTGATATTTCTGCAGGCAGAAACCCCTGTCCTGCATGGCCGGGTGGAAAAAAGAGGCCGGCGGTTCGAGCAAAATATGGAATATCGGTATCTGGAGGATGTCAACCGGGCTTTCAATAATTTCTTCTTTTATTACTCTGAGACACCCCTGCTGGTGATCAATACCAACGAAATTGACCTGGCGGGTGAAAAATATAACTTCAAGGAGTTGATTAACAAGATTAATAATCATAGAATAGGCCGAGAATATTACAATCCGCTTGGATCCTGACAAGACCGGGACGGAGTTGCATAGTACGAGTTTGGGGAAAGTTCGGAAGGAAGACCGCTGACAGGCTTCCAATCCATTTGACGCTTTTACCTCATTTGTATTTATGAAAAACTTCCGTGCCCACCGGCATCTCAACCGGCGGGCTTTTTGGTTTTAAGATCACCCTCCCTTGTCCGGCCCGGCCGTTTTCCGGCCAACTCTCCAAGCTGTTCATCGAGACCACATCATGGATCGAAAACGAGTCACCATTCCACAACTAATGGAATGGAAAAAGAAGCAACATAAAATTTCGGCACTGACTGCCTACGATTACACCTTCGCCCGGTTACTGGATGAGTCAGGCATTGATCTCATCCTGGTTGGCGATTCCGCGGGTATGGTTTCCATGGGCCATGAAAACACTCTGCCCGTTACCATGGACGAAATGATTTTCCATACCCGCTGTGTGCGTCGTGGTGTGCACAAGGCGCTTTTGGTGGGAGACATGCCATTCATGTCCTACCACGTCTCGGAAGCGGACACGATTCAAAACGCCGGACGGTTTATTCAGGAAGGAGGAGCCGAGGCAGTAAAGATGGAAGGAGGCTCCCGTATTCTTGATAAAATCCGAGCGGTGGTGCAGGCCGGTATTTCCGTGATGGGACATGTCGGGTTGACTCCCCAGTCGGTTCATCAGTTCGGTGGATACCGGGTGCAGGGGAAAAATTATCTGGACGCGCGGCAAATCAAAAAGGACGCCTTGGATTTACAAAAAGCGGGAGTTTTTGCGCTGGTGCTGGAAGGCATACCCATGGAACTGGCGGCGGAAATCACAGCGGAGTTGGAGATTCCCACGATCGGTATCGGCGCCGGGCCACATTGCGACGGGCAGATTCTGGTTACCCAGGACATGCTCGGAATGAATCTCGACTTTGCTCCCAAGTTTGTCAAAAAATACAGTGAGGTCGGAGCGGCGATCCGGTCGGCAGTTCTCAATTATAACGAAGAAGTTCAGTCCGGCGCGTTTCCGGATGAAGCCCACTCGTATCACATGAAAAAAGAAAAACTGCGGAGCGTGGGTAACGATTCCCGTTAAGTTGATTATTGGAAAAGAATCATGAAAACTTTAAAAACCCTGAGCGAAATGAAAGCATGGTCGCGTGAGGCACACCAGGATGGGAAAACCATTGGGCTGGTTCCTACCATGGGGTACCTGCACGAGGGACATCTGAGTCTGGTGAGAAAATCCATCAGCACCTGCGACCGGACGGTGGTCAGCATCTTCGTGAACCCCAGGCAATTCGGACCCAATGAAGATCTGGACGCCTATCCTCGGGATGAAGAATCGGACCGGAGCAAATTGGATCAACTGGGGGTAGATGCTCTATTCCTCCCCACGGCGGACGAAATGTACCCGGAGGGATTTCAGACTTATGTCCACGTCGAGGAGATTACCGACAAACTGTGCGGTAAGAGCCGCCGGGAACTGTTTCGCGGGGTGACCACTATCGTGTTGAAACTGTTTCATCTCGTTCAACCGCATTCCGCATTTTTCGGTGAGAAAGATCGTCAACAACTGGAGGTAATCCGGAAAATGGTGGACGACCTCAACCTGGATATCGAAATTGTCGGCCTGCCCATCATCCGTGAACTGGATGGGTTGGCCCTGAGTTCACGCAACCAATATCTGGGAGAAGCGGAACGAGAAACCGCAAAATCACTTCACGAGGCATTACAGCAGGCGCAACAACTGGTCGCGCAGGGAGAATCTTCGGCAGAAACCCTGCGCTCGCGGATGCGGAGCATAATTGAACGGGAAGGCCAGGCGCAGGTGGATTATATTTCGGTATGCGATCCCAAGCGCTTTGAGGAATTGGAGGAAGTCCGGGGAAAGGCGATGATTGCCCTGGCGGTTCATGTCGGGAAAGCCCGGCTCATTGACAACTGTTTAATCGAGAGAATCTGATGCAGAAAATAATGCTGGCAGCCAAATTGCACCGGGCCACGGTAACGGACCGGAATATTGAATATGAGGGAAGTATTCAAATCGACGAGGCCCTTATGGACGAAGTCGGGATTTCCTCATACGAGCAGGTGCATATTTATGACATCAATAACGGCAACCGATTGATTACATATGTCATACCCGGAGAACGGGGGAGCGGGGTGATTTCGGTCAATGGCGCCGCCGCAAGATTGGTGGAGAGAAAGGATCGCATCATAATCGCGGCTTATGGTATGATTGATATAGACAAAATCGATCATTATCAGCCCCGAGTACTCCTGCTGGATGAAAGCAACAAGGTCGTCGAGCGGCAGGGAGCTTTGGCCTTTACCTCAGAAGCAATGTCGTAATGGATATATTTTGGATCGCATATGCGGGCTTTGTGCTATGGATGTGCATGGACTGCTTTAATCGAAAAGAACATTTTATCTGGATCATCATCATTCTGGTGCTGATTCCGGTAGGACCATTTGCCTATTTTTTCGCAGTAAAAACCAGGGCAGGTGGACCTATGCTACAACCCATCCAATTGTTCAATGCCGGTCCGTCGCGCGAAATCGAAACCGAGGAGACCCTGCAGCTCAAGGAATTGATCACCAAATACCACAAAGCCTACCATTACGAAAAGCTCGGGCAAATTTATCTGGAGCAGAAAAAATTCGAATTGGCGGTGACACAATTCGAAGAAGCCGTTAAAAAGGATCCGGAACTGACCGAGGCCCGTTACGGTTTGGCAAAGGCCCTTCATGGCATGGGCCAGCCCGCAGAGGCCGCCAAAATTCTTGAGGAGTTAATCAAGATCGATAAAAAATACGATTACGGAAATGCTATTTTCGGACTGGCCGAATGTTACCGCCTCTCAGGACAGGAAGATAAAGCGCTGGAAGCGTATGAGGCCGTCATTAATTCATTTCATTTTTTTAAAGCGTATTATCACTACGCCCGGCTGTTGGATAAAAAAGGCAAAAAAAAGGAAGCTATCGATTACATGAAAAGCATTATCGGGTCTTCCAAGGATCTGCCGGATTACAAGCTGGAAAAAGAAAGGCATTGGATCGAAGAGGCTTACAAATATTTAAGAAAAAACGGCATCGAATTAGCCTGATCCTAATCCGCAGCTTATTCCTTTCACCGAATCACTCTTCGAGGCTTCTCTACTCAAAAGTATCCCCAATTTTCTTAAGATGAGTTAAGGCTTGAATTTAACTCTTCCGCCCTACCCTTTTTGGGTTGAAATTTTTCATTCAAAGCCTTCTACTTTTAACTATACAACCTGTTTTTAATTTTTTTTGGGTATTAGATGTACTATAATTTTCCGTTTGTTAAACGGGAGGGAGAAAGTACTTGATACTATGACAACATTATCGGAAAACATGAAAGTCATTCGCAAGAAACTGAATTGCACTCAAATGGCAATTGCCAAGGTTCTTGACATCGGCTTTCGAACATACGTTCGCTACGAAGCCGGTGAGCGGGATGCTCCAGTGGCCGTCCTTGTTAAATTTGCACGCTTGGGCAATATATCACTTGACCGTTTACTGACCACCAAACTGGAACCCACGGACCTGGAAATGCCCGATGTCCCCCCCCCTGCAGGGAAACTGAGTCAGGTCGATGCCATCGGTGGTTCCCTCAAGGAAGGCCGGCTGGTCTTCAAGGGAATTAGCGGGGATTACTATGTCGCGGTAACGACAGATGAAAAAAAGCTGTTGAATCATTTCAGGAAAATGAATTCGAAATCCCAGGACCAGTGCCTGATGGATATGGAATGGTCATTGAAGAAAAACAAAGGACGCGCCGCCAAAACGGCAAAGAAAAAGGCATCGCGAAAAATCGAGAAAACGCGTAACACCAGCAAGCTGAAAAAGATGGCCAAGACCATCAAGAAAATCACGCTTAAGGGCTAAGACGCATCTTTAATTTTTCAAGCGATCTCAAAAGGCGACTTCCTGCGATTAAATTCTTTGGAATTTTCTGAGGATATCGTTCATCTCAAACAGCAACGCTATGGGGCGTCCGTGCGGACAGGTGTACGGCATTTGAGTTTGCTCAAGGTCGTACATCAGTTTGCGGATCTGGTCCAGCTCCATTGAATGATTCACTTTGATGGCATTACGGCAGGACATCATAATTATAATGTCTTCCATACGACCTTGGAGAGTGTGATCTTTCTCTTCGCGGATCAAGCGTCCCGCTATTTCCCGGATAATACTTTCCTGATCCTGGTTTTTTAAAATTGCCGGCACAGAACGCACTAGAAATCCATGATTCCCGAACGGTTCCAGCGCCAGCCCCAACTCTCTCAATGATGGCAGGTGCTCTGTCAGAGCCTGCGCCTCTGCCGGTGGAAATTCCACCGTCAGGGGAAACAACAAGTCCTGGACCTCCACCTTTTTATTTTGCGCAGCTTCCCGAAATCGCTCATACAGTACCCGCTCATGAGCAATGTGTTGATCCACCACCAAAACGCCCTTCGGCCCCTGCATTAAAATAAAGGAATTATTCAACTGTCCGACCGGCTCGAAGTCGGAAAATACCATATCAGAAACCGGCTGGGGCTTTTGTCCAAAGAATTCAATTTGCCGGGAACCTTCTTCTCTTCCACGTCTGGAATTCACAGGAGGAGTCGAACGATACAGCGCCTCCAACCCCATCGCCCACTCCGCTTTCCCCGTTTCGGTCGAAGATGAAGTAAAAGCCTGTTCAGAATGGGATTCCGCTACCGGTACTGCCTGCCCTCCCGGCAGGTCATAAGATGATATGGCTCTCCGCTCCGCCTCTATCGCCGGCTCAACAAATGACTTTATATTTTGTTCCAAAGCGTCCTGGACCGCATTGCTGACAAACCGGTATACATCCTGCTGAAATGCAAACCGAACCTCGGCCTTCGCCGGATGCACATTCACGTCCAACAACCCAGGGTCCATCGTGAGAAATAAAAACAGAACGGGATGCTGACCTCTTGGCAGAAGATGACTGTAGCCCTGTTGTGTCGCGGATAACAGAACCTTGTCACGAACAAAGCGGGTATTGATGAAGCTGTACTGGGTATTGCGGTTTGACCGGGTATACACCGGGCTGGAGATGAATCCCTCGATACGGTAGGTACCGTCATCCTGCTCCACTCGAATCAACTCCTTCGACAATTCCGCCCCGAATAATTCTGCAATCCGATACAATCCCTGATCCGTCGGCAGAGTGGACAACAGTTGCCGGCCGTTATGGCTCAGCGAAAATTGAATTTCCGGGTGTGCCAGTGCCTGTTGTTGCACCACTTGAGTGATATGTGACGCCTCGGTGCCATCCCTCTTTAAAAATTTTTGCCGTGCGGGGGTGTTATAAAACACCTGATTAACCTCGATGGTCGTTCCTTTTGAAAATGCAATTTCCTTCACCCGGGACGGACCGCCTCCTTCGATAAACACCTCAGTGCCGTTACGTCCGCCGCCGGTACCCGTCGCCAGCCGCACACGTGCGATCGAAGCGATACTGGGAAGCGCCTCGCCTCTGAATCCCAAAGACCGGATGCCCTCCAAGTCACTCGCGCTTTGGATTTTACTGGTCGCATGTCTCTCGAACGCCAAGCGAGCATCATCCGCTTCCATACCCGAACCATTATCGGAGACGCGAATGGATTTTTTCCCAGCCTCTTCAATTTCAATGCTTATGCGAGTCGACCCCGCATCGATTGAGTTTTCTACCAGTTCCTTGACAATGGAAGCGGGTCGTTCGACCACCTCGCCCGCGGCAATTTGATTGGCAAGATCATCTGGGAGAACCTGAATACTCATCTAACGCTCATGAGGGAGGAGGTTAATGGAGGAAAAACCGGTAGGCCGGTTCATGGAGTCGATTGTAAACTAATTTCCCTCCAAATCCAAAACGATATGAAAAACATGAAGAACAAGTACGGAAGGGATTTATTTTTCAATTCGATGCATTCTGGCGAGGAACAGGAAAGATGCAATGGATTGATTAAACAGGTATGCTACATAAATGGCAAGCATTCCTCCATCCTGGAAAATCTATATTCCCCTGCTGTCGGTTTTAGTATTGATTCTGACGGTGATGGGCGATTATTATCTGCCCTCGCCTGACCCAGCCGAATCCCCTTCCGACCACACGCACAGCCATGACGCAAACTCAGACACCTCTGACCCTCTGGACAAAGCATTCGGCCGGGCACCCGACCCTGGCGCCGTGCCGGTCGACCCGGAAAGGGAACACCGGATGGCTGTTTTTCACTACAACGAGGGAAACAAATTTTTAACAAAAGGGGATTGGAAAGAGGCCGTTCAGAATTACAAGATGGCCCTGCATCATGACCAGTCACTGAGCAATGCCTATATCAATATGAGTAGTGCCTATTTAAGGGGAAAACAATACGAAGAGGCAAAAAAGACGCTCGACACGCTAAAAACCCGGGCTCCCGATCATCCCCACCTGTATTACAACCTCGCCTGCTACTATTCACTGACCCGCCAGGAAGCGGCCAGCCTTAAAGCGTTGCAACAGTCGATTCGTCTGGGATACCTAAACCCGGGAGAACTCCATACCGATCCCGATTTGGAAAACCTCAGGCAAACACCGGCATTTCAGCAATGGGCGGAAACTTTGTAAAACTCAGGAGTCTTTGGGGGGCTTATTATTTTCAGGAGGATGAATCAGCTGCACTTTGCCGTCATGATTGATGCACAACCCCCGCTCCCCTTCCAGAAGCAGATGCAGGTCGCTCCCAATCAATTCCTTCCGCCAGCCATGAAACAGAGGATGCGTATCGAGGTCTTCTTTTTTCTCATGGAACTCAACAAAGCTATGAATCATTTTGCGGTCGGCCAGCATATGGGGTTCTATCTTTAAGACTTCAGAACGAATTTGAACAAATGCGGCCAAAAGTTCCTCCACTCCCCTCCCGGTCGAGTAGTGGGAAGAATCGGGAATATAAGGATACTGATCTTCGGGAATACTCATTCCCTTTTTGATGAGATTGAGAATTTCATCGCCATTGGAACTGACTTCCCGGGAATTGACTCCACGGATTTCCGCGATCGCCTTGCGGGAGTCCGGGAGGCTCCGCGCGATTTCCAGCAGGGGCTCATCCCGGATGATCGATTTGGCCAGACAATCTCTTTTCATCGCCTGATCTTCCCGCCACGCCGCCAACTCTCTCAGCACCGCCAAACTTTGAGAACTGAGAGTACGAAAGTTTTTGACTTTCAAATATTGCTTGTGCGGATCGGGAAGCTCGAAATTGGCAGGATCGATCAAATCCCTGTGCTCCTCTTCCACCCAACCCGAACGGTTGAGTTTTTCGAGTTGCTTCACCAACTTGTGATAAACGGGAATCAGATACCGGACATCATCCAGTGCATAATCGATTTGACTCTGACGCAGGGGGCGTCGGCACCAGTCGGTATAGGTTTCGGATTTATTGATTTTCTTCCCTGTCACCCTTTTTACGATTTTGGCAAAGGATATCTGGGCGCCCCAGCCTACCATTGAAGCCGCAATCTGGGTATCAAAGACCGGTTGCACCACTTCTCCCGTCAGTCGAAACAGAATCTCCAAATCCTGCTTGCCCGCATGAAACACCTTTATCTTGTCCCGGCGCTTCAAAAGATCCAAGAGTGGCTCGAGATTTTTCACCGAAATGGGATCAACCGCGCCACAAACCCCGTCGCCGCCAATTTGGATGAGACCCAGCCGGTGAAAATAGGTTTTCTCCCGGACAAATTCGGTATCTACCGCCAGTATTTTGCAGTTTTCGAGTTTTTGAATCAGATCGGGTAGTTCCCGGTCAGTGGTTACATACATGTGATTTGAGGCAGGAATTAATATTACGCCAAATAATGGCGTTGCAGGCGCTGAATACGATCTTGATGGTTACTCCAGTGCGATACGGTTAACTTCTCAATTATAAGGCAGGAATACCGTGATTCTATGAAAAAATTAGGTGAGAATAATGGTCAAGCGGATTCGTCGACCTTAACCTGACTGCTTTTCGAGTGGCCCAGAGTACTCCAGCCGGATTCATAATCAAATTCGTCCTCCTCAAGGCCCATGTTTCCAGTAAATTCCTTTCCCTCATTATTCCGCTTCCAGTATTTATTGCTCAATCGCTTGGGAGATATCACTTTCTTCACTTTACCTTGTTCATCAAGAACTTTAACTTCATAGAACATAAGAGTCCTCCATCCAGTTAAGGGGGTATTTCAATAGGATGAGACTGGTTGATATTTTCATATTTATAATCATTTCAAATTCAAACAGTTACATTTAATTTACATTGCATGCCAAGTAAAAATAAATCGAAAGACAAATTTTGTCAAGAAAATAAGTTCAATAAAATCAATTAATACCAAATATTTTTAGCCATCTGACCTTCAATTCCTTTAACCCATAAGACCGGCCTCTAAAAAAGTTGGCTCCTCCACAACTTTTCTCCTTTCATAAATACCCGACAACTAACAACTTATTCCTCACTAGATCTCAGATAATTTTTTCTACGGTAAGAATTCTGGTTCAACATTGACTTTTATGCGCTAATGAAATAAGTTGAATTTATAGAAGTTAAGAGATTATGCCCTGCCTGCGGGCTTTTAATAGTTTTCATAAAACAGACGGGAGAACGATGAGAATATTGGGAATCGACTCATCCACTCCGGGTTGCAGTGTTGCCCTTCTGAATAACGGGGTCCTCGTTGCTGAGCAAAAGGCCGATCCCCAGCCTTCCTTCTCCAAATATCTTTTGCAGATGGTGGACTCCGTCTTAAATCAGGGAGGAATTCGTCTGGATGCCTTGGACGGCTATGCGGTTACCCTCGGACCAGGCTCTTTTACAGGATTAAGAATCGGGGTTAGTCTCATCAAAGGATTTGTCCTGGCCACGGAAAAACCTTTCGTGGGAATCAACACATTGGAGGCGTTGGCCTGCACGGTGGATGCCCCCCAGCACCCGATCTGCCCTGCGCTGGATGCCCGGAAAAGCGAAGTGTACGCAGCGATTTATGAGACCCGAAATAATTCCCTGCATGGGGTGATCAACGAAAGCGCGCTGTCTCCTGAAGCCCTTTGTGATCTAATCAAGACCCCCACCCTGTTTACCGGTACCGGCTCGGAACGCTACCGGGACCTGCTTAAAAATTCTTTAGGGAAAAGGTTTTTGGAACCTGAAACCCCGCCAAGGTTTTCAACCGCCGCTGGTGCGGCCCTGCTGGCTTCACGCCGGTTTGATACCCATAAACAATTTGACCTGAGTCAACTGACAATTAATTACATACGAAAATCCGAAGCCGAATTAAGTTTGCTAGGATCTTTAGCCGAAAGGAGATCGAATCATGGAAATTGATCCGACATTGCTGGAAAAAGTCCAGGGGGACAACAAAGAATTCAAAAAACTTTATGAAGAACACGTAAAACTGAAAAACCGGGTGGAAGAATTGAACCGTATGAAATTCCTGACCCCGGAACAGGAACTGGAAAAGAAAACTGTTCAAAAGCAAAAACTGAAAGGCAAGGATCGCATGATACAAATCCTCGAACAATATGAGGCCAGCACAAGCTAAATCGGTTCTTTTATCCAGACGTTTACCCAATGCTATCGACCCATGCCGCTCACTTTCACCACCGGTGATGCGGTTTTGGGCCGGGGGAAAACAGCGCTCGTAATACCTTCCACCAGAAATCTCCACGAAACCACGCGATCTGCAGGCAAGTAATCTCCGATCACACCGACCAGCGTTTGCGCCATACGGGGATTGCGCCGCAGTAATGCCACCACCGCATCGCACCACCGCCGTCGGTAAATCAGACTCTGCAGGATTCGGCTGAGAATAAATTTCCGGTCAAACTCTTCATGCCGCTGTCGATCATATTCTGCCAGAAATGATCGGGAAAAATTTCCCTCCGCAAATGCCTTTTGAATTACGCCAGACGCCAACTGCGCGCTTCTCAGGGAAAGATAGATCCCCTCCCCTGTAAAGGGATCAATAAAACCCGTCGTGTCACCGGCCAGCACCAAACCTCCGAGGGGAACAGGACGAACCTCGTAAGCCAGGGATCCCACCGACCGCACCCTCTCCTTCACCAGCGCCCCTGTCAGGAGAGATCGGCGCCGATTGTTCCCCAGAACGGTGGTTTGATAAAAATCATCCAAATCCTGCCCTTTGACATACCGGTCTTCCACCACCAGCACGATATTTACGGAATCATTCCCCACCGGCGCCATACCGGTATAGCCGGGAGAGCTGATATGCATATAACAGTAGTCCCGCGGAAATGAGGCACACTCCCAATGAGCGGCCAGGGCAATTTTCCCCGGTCCCTTCTTACGCCGGATCAACCCCAGACGCCTCAGGGACAAGCCATTCCTCCCGCTGGCATCCACCACGACCGACGCGGAACATTCAAACGGACGGTTGGCCTCATCTCTTCCCTTAACACCGGTTACCTGGTTCTCTTCAATAATCAAGTCATCGACCGCGTGCCGCTCCCTCACTTCAATTCCCTGTTCACTCAGTTTCCGGACCAGCAAGTGGTCCAGTTGAAACCGTGGAAGGGACAGGCTGGTTACCGATTTTCTTCCATGAAGGTCAGGTGGATAGTCGATACACAATTCCGGTTTGCCGTAGGAAGAAATCGCCACTCCATGCAATCGCATCGGTTGAGTTTGCTGAATCGCCTCCAGAACACCGAGTTCCGCGAGAATATCATCGGCGGCGGGACTGATAAACTCGCCGCACACCTTGTCGCGCGGAAACTCGGCCCGATCCAAAACCAGCACCCGCAGTCCCGATCGATGTAGAAACAGAGCGCTGGCGCATCCTGCCGGTCCGGCTCCTATGACTATGACGTCGTATCGGCTCATGATCCTTTACCTCTCGAAACCCTGCTCACTAGAATCTGCATCACGACTTGTTTTCAACCAGCGCTATTCGATAGGGAAAATGACGATGCACTTCAAATCTCTCCCAGCCCGCTTCCTGGGCCAGGGCCTGCATCTCCGCCGGTGTGAAGGCGTTCATCACCGAGACCGGCGCGTCGTAGCGGGTCAGGCGGTTTTGAGTTAACAGCCGGGTCAAAATATAAATCGATACGTAGGCCACGCGGCTCCGGTGCAGATCGTTGATGATCACCCCCCGCCGTGCCAGCCTGGAGAAGCTTTCCAGCATGACCACGGCGTGTTCCCTGGAAAAATGATGCAGAGACAGCGAATTGATCACCACATCAAAGCTTTCCGGACGGAACGGCATATTCAAAACATCGCACTGCACAAACCGGATTTCCGGAAAGCTTCGGGCTTCCTCCCGGGCGAAGCGGATCATCTTGCGGTTGATATCAATGGCGGTAATTTTTATGGGAATCCCGCGCCGCCTGGCGTAACGCACCACTTCCAGCGGCTGGTCGGCGGAGCCGGTGGCGGCATCCAGAATATGTAGAGGTCGGGAGGAATCATGCCGGTCAAGAAACCGGCCGATATGATGCAACAGCACCCGGTATCCGCTCAGGTAGCGGTTGACCCGGCGAACATCCTGCAGGCTGTCCCTGACTTCCTCAAACGGCGCTTCGTCCAGATCGAGCAGTTCGGCACGCAGATTGCGGGGCGGAGCGGAAAAAATCATGGCGGGTCAAACCCTTTGCGCGGCGTGGCGCGTGGCGAATCTTAATTCGGGAAGAAAAACCATTGCTCCCGGCGGCTCATTTTCCTTTTGAACAAACTCAAGGCAATGCTTTTGGCAATGAACCGGGTCTTGGGAAATATGATCAAAAATCCCAGCACATCGGTCACCAGTCCCGGTGTCAACAGCAGTTTACTGCCCACATTCATGACGGCGCCATTTAGGACCTCATCGCTCGGCAGGGTACCCGACTTCAAATGCCACTGCATTTTATCGTACCACTCCTCGCCGTAACTCCGACCGTTGATCACCCCGAGCAGGAGGGTAAACATAATCAGGGAAATCGTATTGAGAACGCTGATCTGCGTGCCCAGCCAGGTCAAAGAGAATATTTCTATTGCGGTACCAAGGGTCAAAACAAGATAGGCGGCAATCATGGTTTGGCTTCTGTAGTAAAAGGTGATTTTATGACATGCATACGCCGGGTTATTCCGGATGCCTGCATTCTATTATAGGGCCGGGGAAATCACAAGGCGTCCTTCTCCGCGGTCCTATTGAATGTCTCTCAGGAACACCACGATCCGGCGCAGGGTTTCCTCATCCACAAATTGCTCCATATCCTGCTTGTCCGGGTTGTCTTTGTGGTGAAACGCGGTGAAATCTTTTTTAAACTGGGGACCGCCCCCCGCCCCTTTGGCGAAATCGTAACGATCCAGCAAATTCGTTCCCTTGTTGCCGCCGACGCCTTTCAGCGAATGACAGAACAGACAGTTGTCCTTGAACACCTGACCGCCCCGCTGAGCATGCATGGATTTCAACCCCGCCGCATCCAGCGGCGCGTAATACTCCGACAACCGCACGAACCGCAGTTCCCGGATATTGGCGGTCATGAACCGTTCCAGGCGGGGCGCTTCTTTCCCATCGGGAACGATCACCACCATTGGTTCCAGCCAGGCGGGCCGCTCCGTCCCCTCAGCCAGTTTCATGTTCAACCCCAGCCGGAGATCATACTGCAAAATATCATCGATGGAGACGAGCCCCTGGTAATCGTCCCGGCATTCCAACAGCACCGCATCCCACCGCTCCTCGGGCCGGTATTTCCGGATCAACTCCGTCAGCGCCACCGCGCTGAATTGGGATCCTTTATAGCCCAGTCCCCTATCAAAATAGGCGCTGGGTATCCACTCTGAATACAACAACCTGAAAACCTGAGGGTGCACCCGCCCCTCTTGAGAAAATGGGAAGTCCCTGAGAGAGGAATCCTCTTCAGGGGCATGCGAACATCCCAGCGCTAACCCCATTAAAATCATGAGGATAAAAAAACTCCTCTTTTTTCGGATTAATACGGTCAAATTCGTTTCCACCCTTGAAAAATATGATAAGATTTTGTGACGATTACTTTGAACCCATTGGCCTCTGCGAGGCCATCTCTTTATAAGATAAGGATTTCGCCCGCATCTGGGGCACTATATCATGGAACCGACAGCGACCGAAACACCACCAGCCGATCAGAAAAACCCGTTCCGCGCCTATTCCATTTCGTGGAACCTCACCAAACGATGCAATCTGAACTGCGACCATTGTTACCTGGACGCGGATTTTCGCGGCGGCTTCCGCACCGATGAACTCAATACCGAAGAGTGCTTCCGCGTCATCGACCAGATCGCCGAGGTCAACCCCAACGCATTTCTGATCCTTACCGGTGGCGAGCCACTCCTGCGTCCCGATATCTACGACATCGTGAAATACGCCGCCGAACGCAAATTCATGGTGGTGCTGGGCACCAACGGCACCATGATCACCCGCGAGAACGCGATAAAAATTAAAGAAGCCGGAGCCCACGGCGTCGGCATCAGTATCGACTCGATGGTCGCAGAAAAACACGACAAGTTCCGCGGAGTCGATTCCGCCTGGCAGAGGTCAATGGACGCCTTCAACGTTCTTAATGAGGTGGGCGTGGATTTCCTCATCCAGATGTCGGTGTCCGACATGAACTACAAGGAAATCCCCGACGTCATCAAATTCTCCGAGGAAATCGGCGCAGTGGCGTTCAACCTGTACTTCCTCGTCTGCACCGGGCGCGGCCAGGGCAATACCGATATCTCCAACGAGGCCTACGAAGAGGCTCTGAAAATTCTGTACGATCAGCAGATGAAGTACAAGGGCAAGCTGATGATCAATTCCAAGTGCGCCCCGCAATACAAACGTGTGGTGTACGAGAACGATAAAGACTCGGTCTACCAGCGCACCTATTCCGGCGGCTGTCCGGCGGGCACGCATTATTCGCGCATCAGCCCGGAAGGCAACCTGACGCCCTGCCCGTTCATCGAGGAATCGGTGGGCAGTCTCAAGACCGACACCTTCAAGCACCTGTGGGAAACCGCGCCGCTGATGGTCAAACTGCGCGACCGTAAACAGCTGGAAGGCAAATGCGGGACCTGCGAGTTCTCCGCAATGTGTTCGGGATGCCGGGCGCGCGCCTTCGCCGACACCGGCAACTACATGGCCGAGGACACCTCGTGCGACTACGAACCGGGCCAGCACGGCGGCAAGGCCATCGAACTCAAGATCGAAGATACGCTGGGACTGGAAGTCGAGTACCGTCAGAAATGGACCGACGAAGCGAAATCGCGGCTGGACCGCATCCCGTCATTCGCGCGCGGCATGGTGGTGCAGGGCATCGAGAAATTCGCCACAGAGCGCGGCGTGGCGCTGATCGACGAACACGTCGTACAAAAATCCCGCGAGGAAATGATCACCAAACGCGGCGCCATGTTCCCCTTCCTCAAAAAATTCATCAACTCAGAAAAGCTGGACGCATAAATTCCCCCTTGTAAAGGGGGCTGGGGGGATTTCTCCTTTTGCTGTCTCTTGATAATCGGGTTTTGCCTTTCTCCCCCTTCTCCGAAGAAGCCTGTCATGAGCTTATCGAAGGAGGGCCGGGAGGGTTCCTCCTTTTTGAGGTTTTGTGCTAATAAGGTCTTGGTTTTCTCCCCCTTCTCCGAAGGGGGCCGGGGGGCTTATACCTTCTGCTTTTCTTAATAATTATTCCTGAGGATTCAAACCATGCCCAGGAAAAACCTGCCACCCCATATCCCCTACAATAAATCTTTAGTTCCAAAAGCGAAAGAACTGCGGAACCAGCTCACCCCTCCCGAAAGACAATTTTGGAAAGCTCTTCGACAAATGCCCTCTTACAAGAACCACCCTTTCAACCGCCAGAAACCTCTGGGCGAGTATATTGTCGATTTTTACTGCCACGAATACCGGTTGGTCATCGAAATCGATGGCGATTCACATGGAACAGAAGAAGCAAAAACAAAGGATCAGAAGCGGACCGCCTTTTTGGAATCGAAAGGCTTGCGGGTGGTGCGGTTCACTAATCGGGAAGTAGGGCGTAATATCGAAGGTGTTATGGACAGTCTGGAAAACTTATTAAATAAAATTAAGGAAGAAGCCCCCTAACCCCCTTCGGAGAAGGGGGAATAAAACCCTGTGGCACCATGTTCACCTTCCTCAAAAAGTTCATCAACTCCGAGCGCTAGGCTCGTGACCAGTGCTTGGCGCACGGCCAATGCAAAAACCGCGTAACGCTTTACCCGAATAAAAGCACGGAGGAAAACCCGCTAAGAAGAACACGATTTATCTACGTTCTGCTTGAGGGCTATTTGGGAAGGAGTTATTTGGCTTGAGACTTTATTGTCTTTGGTTTTTTTATTGTCTTTTTTTTGGCAAGGAAGTTCTTCCAGTTTCCTCCGTATTTCCTCCTCGGGCAAAGTGGAACACATTTGCTGAACTAAAACCGTCTGAGAAGTCTCTTTTGAGGGGGACACGCCTTTGCTTTCCTTTTTATCAATCGAAGATCGACCACACCCAAGTGAATTAACGACACTCCATATTTCATCTCGTTGCGCTTTATTCTCCGGATACCACCTGACCCAAGTGCCGTGACTGTTTGTCAAGATGAGGTGATCGATTTTCTTCCCTTCAAGAAAAAGAATTAAACGCTTCCTTTTTTCTTCTTTAAAAAATCTTGCCGCATCACCCAAGTGGTGCATTTTATGAAGCTTGTGCAAAATATTTTTAAATACCTGTTTATCGCCACTCACGCACCTCACCGTGGCTTTATCATTAATAGAATAACCCACACCTGCCGAATCCAATTCCTCCTTTAACGCCTTCAGGAAATCATGATCGATGCCCCCCGCCATAGGCCCCATTCCCCGCTTTCCTGAAACCATGGCTGTTACCAGGGCCTGGATATCCTTAAAGCCGGTTTCATCTTTTGAAGAGTACCTGATGAAACCCTTCTCGTCCAGAGAGTGCTTTATGCCCTCTGAATCCAACTCTTCCATCAAAACCTTCATATATTCTTTGTCAGTAGTATTAAAACCCAGACGTGTATCTACTGTTTTGCCAAAACCATCCCATAGAAAATCAAAATCAAATCTGTGCCCTACACTTCCTTCGATTGCATAAAACAAGGCCTTATCTTCCGATGAGAACCGAATATACCCCTTATCGTCGACGCTGTACTTAAAACTTTTCGCATCAAGCTCTTTTTTCAGCCGCTCCATATATTCTGCGTCTGCGTAATAAAAATAATCATCACCCGAATCTTCAGAATCAACCCAGATGCAACCACCAGTCCCTACGATCCACACAAGAACGATTAAACTGTAGATGATTTTTTTCATCTTATTTATAAGAAAAAGATTTAACGACCTTACCACTTTCTTTCCGGTTCGGGGGATTCATTAAAGTAGGGACTGACTTTGCTCAGGAATTCGTCCTGTTTGGAGTTACGCCTGCCTTCGCAGTCGGCCACTTTCTGGAGCATGGTGAGGGTGGATTGCTTTTTCTCCTCGTCGAATCTGGCGAGGCTGGGTTTTAAAAAGTCTTTCAGGTTCTCGATGATTTTA
>JAOUPX010000178.1 GCA_029879645.1 Nitrospinota bacterium | reverse complement strand
TTATTTAAATGAATTTTCAAACAGGTCGGCGATAGCCTGTTTGCCGGCGTCGTTGAGGAAACGGGTACCGGTTCCGGCAATCTTATGTTTCTGGATTTTGGGATTGCCCTGCTCCCACTTCTCTCCGTTCCACCAGAACCACTGTTCTTCATCCTGATCAAACACGTGCAGCGGTTTGTTGCAGAGCTTGGCGAACTCCGCCCCCCAGCCGGTGCCGCCCTTCACCGTATTGTCCTCCTGAATCTTACCGATAACGAACACTTCTTCGGCGCTGTTGATCTGATGCCAGATGCTCTGTAGAACCTTTTTCAGAAGAGGCCCCTGGGTGTAGGACCGGTGCATCAGTTTGGAAACGTAGGACAGACTGACATCTCCCTGCAGGAGTTCCTCCTGAGTCAGGTGACGCAAACCCCGCCGGCGGCTGACCGGATGCCCCTCGAAGGTGAAGTTGACTTCTTCCATACCGGCCTTCTCTGCCGCCGCGCCAAACTCCGCCTCGGCACCCTGCGCCCCGCCGCTGAATAACGTACATTCTTCAGGTTTCATCCGATTCTCCTCATACCGGCGGACTCCCCGCCGAAATTGTCGTTTATACCCATAAAGTAGAGAAAAACTGCTCCCAGATCAAGAAAAACCTCCTTCCCGGAGGGGGGGAAGCTTTTGACCGTTGACTCCTTCCGATTCCCCCACGCCGCGCAATTAAAAGGTTTAAAAATCAGTTTCGGGCCTTGCCGACGCTGATTTTATGGTGAAATATCATAGGGGACGGTATTCTATGGATATGATGTCTCCTGATAACACTCATAATCTGAAATGGATTCGCGGCCTGCTGGTGTTTTTTATAATCGGGCTGGTGGTCAGCGGGCTGACGGCCTATCCGCTGGTTACTGAAATTGGAATTCTCAACAATCTTTTTGGAACCGGTTCAGCCATGAAGGATGTCTGGCCGGGGATGGCGGAGTGGATTTCAAAAGTGCATGGCGGTATTACCGAAGCCGATCAGAAATATCCCTTCCTGTTTTACGGCACCGACTGGCTGGCGTTCGCGCATCTGGTGATCGCCGTCGCATTCATCGGCCCCCTGCGCGATCCGGTGAAAAATATCTGGGTGATCGAGTTCGGAATGATCGCCTGCCTGATGGTGATTCCCGAAGCTCTTGTCACAGGACCCATCCGCGGAATTCCGTTTTTCTGGATACTGATTGATTGTTCGTTCGGTCTGTTCGGCATCCTCCCCCTCTATTACGCACGGAAATTAACCAAACAATTGGAGCTTCAGTAAACTAAAGGATTCCCAGCGCGGTTAACCCTTCTCCGCGCAGGGGACGCAACGGGTGGCTTCGGGAACCAATAGAATGCGACCGTGGGGGATGGGATAGCCGCAATTCTGGCAGAGACCGAAATCGGGTTGGTCCACTTTGTCCAGCGCCGTTTCGAGGCGTGACAGTTTTGTCTGTGCGACGTTGAGCGAGGCTTCGCTGACGGCCCGGTCGCTCAGCGCTTCCATACGGGAAAGCCTCCCGATGGCGTTGTCGGGCGAGACCGGTTTCGAGGTTTCCTGAAGACTGGCAATCAATGTCCTCTGCGCCGCTATTTCCTCCTCGATCTTCCCTTTAAGTTCCTGCCTCTCTTGTGGATTCATAGGAAAAATAAACTCCGCGTTATCACTAAGGCCGGGACAACCTATCTTCAGACTCCCTGTCAGGGAGAATACCATATTCACTGCCGGGAGGTGCTGTGGATACGGCCATATCTTCATGCGCGTGGGCATGGTTGTCGGCGGGGAAGCCGAACTCGTCGGGGTTCACCGTATGCAGGTAGCCGTGCATCTGCATCATAAACAGCAGAACACCCGCCGCGATCAATCCGTTGTTCGAGACGTTGCTGAATTGCAGAAATTTTTGTGCGCGGCGAAACTTGTACAGCAGGGCCACCATTAAACATAACGCCCCCACCTGCCCCAGCTCGATCCCTACATTGAATGAAAGAATCCGCCAGATCAAACCGTCCTCGCCCAACGGAAGTTGTTGCAGGCGCGTGGACAGTCCGAACCCGTGAATGAACCCGAACAGGAAAACCGCGATCAGGAGATTGGGCGATTTTTCGAAATGCTTGCGGAATCCGCCGGTGTTTTCATAACCGATATAGCACACGCTGAGGGCGATCACCGCATCGATCAAATAATAATTGGCGGTAACACCCATGAGCGTGGCGGATATGAGAGTGATGCTGTGCCCCACGGTAAACGCGGTAATGTATTTGACCACGTCCATAAACGTTGTCAGGAAAAATACGATCCCGAACACAAACAGCAGGTGATCGTAGCCCGTCAGCATATGCGTCGCGCCCAGCCACATGTACTGAAGGTATCCACCATCCAGCATGGCCTGCTTATCTGCTTCCGACATGCCGTGCGCGAAAGCCAGATTCGCCGACGCCAACAGGCACAGGACAAAGGACAGATTGAGTGAAATTTTTGTTTTTCTATTCATTATATAGCTCCCTATCCTTCTGTACTTGACCCTCTCAGGATAAAGGGTAACTCCATGAATGAAACCTATTATTTTCCCGAATAACGGATTTTCAGAAGGAATCCAGCAGACTTAGTAGGGTAGACTACAACCAATCTGGATCATTCACTGAGAAAGGAGTTTCTGAGCATGAAACTGGATGGTGTACATCATATCGGCCTCAATGTGCGCGACCTCGACCGCGCCGAAGCGTTCTATACCGAAGTGCTGGGGTTCGAGGTGACCGAACGCTACGCGGAGAGCATCCGCCACATCATGCTTGCCTCACCCGGCGAACCCGCAGGCGCGGCGAAGGTCCATCTGTTCGAAACAAAGGACCTCGACATGCAGGGCGCCCTGGAAACGATTAGCGGCAAAGGCTACGCCCATATCGCGTTCGGCACCACGCGCGAAAGGTTTCCCAAAATCGTTGAAGAACTTAAACAAAAGAAGATACGCTTCAAAGGACCTCTGGTGATGGGCCAGGGCGAATCCGTCCACTTCAGCGACCCCGACGGCAATTCCCTTGAAATTCGCTGCCCGCGTGACACTTGAGCCTAATAAAATTTACCCCGCGCCCGATCGGCCTATTCTATTTTTTTAAACACGTCGTCATTATCCCTTATACTGAAAGTCAGGGTTTGTTCTCTTACTTAAGGAGGCTTTATGGAAATCCTGAAAAAGTTTTTTCATACAGACGACTCGACCACCCATCTCATCATCCGTGTTGTTCTGGGATTTGTGATTTTCCTGCACGGCGCGCAAAAACTGTTCGGCTGGTTCGGCGGGCACGGGTTCAGCGGAACCATGGGGTTTTTTACCGAAAAGATGGGATTCCCTGCCGTGATCGCGTTTCTGGTGATTATCGGCGAGTCGTTTGGCGCGCTGGGATTAATCACCGGCTTTCTGACCCGGTTGAGCGCCGCCGGCATCGCCTGCATCATGCTGGGGGCCATAGCGATGCGCCATTGGAACCACGGAATTTTCATGAACTGGGGCGGCAACCAGGCCGGCGAAGGCTTTGAATACCACCTTCTGGCGCTGGGACTGGCCATTCCATTGATTTTATTCGGCGGCGGCACATGCTCCCTCGACCAGATATTTGAAAGAAAGATCCACAAAATGACCTGATTCACGATAATTTGCATGGGAATAGGGCCATAATTATAAAATTCCCGCTCTTGGTTCCTTAACCGGCGAGCTTAATTTTATTAATTATTTATATAGACATTCCCTAATTGTGTGCTAAGGTGGAAGGTGAAAGTAGGGTTGTTAGAAGTCATTGAGTAGCGGATCATTGTGACCCCTGTCTAGGGACAAGATTACAAGCGATTTTTTTTGACGGACCAGCCAACCTTATGGTTGGTTTTTTTTTGCCTC
>JAOUPX010000177.1 GCA_029879645.1 Nitrospinota bacterium | reverse complement strand
TTAAAAATATTGATGAAAACTGAAATACCGCTCCCCGGTATCCGGCAAAATGACAACCACGTTTTTCCCCGGCCCCAGATCCTGCGCCGCCTGATGGGCCGCGCACACAGCCGCTCCGGAGGAAATGCCTACCAGCAGGCCCTCTTCCTTGGCCAGCCGCTGGGAGAATTGAAACGCGTCTTCGTCGGACACAGGCCGTATTTCGTCCACGATCGACATGTTTAAAACTTTAGGCTGAAATCCGGCGCCGATTCCCTGTATTTTGTGCGGCCCGGGAGCCATCCCCGACAGCACTGCCGAAGTGGCCGGTTCCACCCCGATGATTTTGATGTGGCCAAATTGCTCTTTTAAAACTTCACCGGTTCCGGTGATCGTACCGCCGGTGCCGATGCCCGCGACAAACGCATCGACCGTATCACCTTCCATCGCCGAAATGATTTCCGGTCCGGTCGTTTGACGGTGGATTTCCGGATTGGCCGGATTGTTGAATTGTTGTGGCATGTAGTAATCGGGATTGGCTGCAACCAGCTCTTCAGCGCGTTCGATGGTGCCCTGCATTCCGAACTCGGCACGGCTGAGCTCGACGATGGCTCCATATCCTTCGAGCAACATGCGGCGCTCCATACTCATGTTCTCGGACATTACCAGGATAACTTTGTATCCCTTGAACGCCCCGACAAGCGCCAGCCCGATTCCGGTGTTGCCGCTGGTGGGTTCGATAATGGTCGCGCCGGGTTTGAGCAGACCCTTCGCTTCCGCGTCCTCAATCATCGCCAGTGCGATGCGGTCCTTAACACTGCCGCCGGGATTGGTCGACTCCAGCTTGGCGTAAATGTTGGCTCCGTTGGAGGGCACCACGCGATTCAGCTTGACCAGCGGCGTACCGCCGATCAGCTCCAGACTGCTCTCAGATTTTAACCTGAATTTTTCCAGCATAAATCAGCCAAACACCTCGTAATAGAACGATTTAAAGGTAAATCCCGAATTATACGGGAACCCTGTGTGAAGTCAACAAATCTGCTATCTCAACCTCATGGATTTCCGATTCTCGGGGAGAAAGGATCGGTCACGCGTCAATTATATCACGCCTGCCCGCCCCGGCAACACCATTGAAGGCCTTAATTTAAATAAAGTTATAAGATTTCCGGGAGGAGGGCCCATTTCCCTCCTTCAAAGGCGGGGCAGGGGTGGTTGTCGTTTTTTTTCTTTTCTATAGTTGTCCGGTTTATGGAACGGATTTTAAATCCGGCCAGAGATTTCCCTTAGCGGTTATGGATTACCGGCCAGGTTACCCCTGCATGGGAGCCCGGGATTATGATATGCTCTGTTTTTCACTAATGATGAATGGGAGTTGAGAGAATGAGCGCGCAGAGTCTGTTGATCGAAATCAAAAAACACATTCCGCTGAGGGCCTACGGCAACGGGCCGGTCATCAATATCATGCGCGAAATGGGCCTGCACCCCAACAAGAAGACCCCGCTCACCATATCCGACGTCTTTCGCGACAGCGAATCCGGCGAGCTGGTCTGCCAGGTGAAGGCCGAGGGCGCCGACAGCTTCAGCGCGGCGCTCAGCAACCTCAAGCTCGACATCACCCACCCCCTCTACCGCAAGGTGAAAAACTACCGCGACGAAGTGGCCAACGCCCTCGCCCAGCCGGATGACGCCCCCAACGTCAACTCCTCCACCTTCCGTATGGGCAGTCTCTACGGAAAAAAGTAAAATATCTCGTGGCATTGGAAAATATTGCCAAATTAAAGTTACCGAAATATAATATTTGTTGGTAGTTAGTCCTGTTTCGAAGGGTGGCGTTTTGGCGAAAAATACAAGTATAGCCTTAGGTGAGCATTTTAATGAGTTCGTGAGCCGGCAGTTGAAGGATGGCCGTTACGGTTCCGCCAGCGAAGTGGTCCGGGCTGGACTCCGAATGCTGGAAGAACACGAAGCGCGTGTCGAAGCCCTGCGTTCGGCCTTGATCGAAGGCGAGCAGAGTGGTCCTGCCAAAAAATTCGAAGCTAAAAAATTCCTGGTCTCCGTAAAGAAAAAGCATGCCGAGGGTTGAACTTCGCCCGAAGGCCCTGCAGGATTTGGAAGACATCTGGCATTTCACCCTCGAGAACTGGGGCGAAGATCAAGCCGATCAATACATCTTGGACATGAACGATGGTTTTGAAAGCCTCGCGGATCATCCGCGGAAGGGGCCGTCGTGTGATGATATCCGCGAAGGCTACCGGAAATATAATATCGGAAGGCACATCGTGTTTTACCGGACCATTTCACAAGGCATTGAGATCGTCCGCATCCTTCACCAAAGCATGGACCCCGACCGGCATTTAAAATGATTTGATACCTCACCCCTACCCGCCGCATGGCTCTACGGCAAAAAGTAATCACTCCTTTTTATAACCGTTGATTTCACCTTGTTTAGGCCAAACTCGCCCGAATCTGCCCTTAAATAGCTTTACATCCGGTGTAACCCTGCTATATCTATAGACATACCGAATTTGACGGGGGTGATCAATCACTTGAGGTCTAGCCGGGAGAGGGAAGACTTATGCGAAAGTTTCAACTAATTTCTTATGTTTGTCTGATTCTGTTATTTGCCGTATCCCTTTCCGGATGCGAGGTGGGCCTCAAGGTTTTTGAAACGGTTGTCAATATTATCCAAGAGGAAGAGATAGAAGATACAGAGGTGGCTTATCATAAAAAGCGCATGAAAGAGGTGGACGGTCCCGGATGGACTGACCTGCACCGCGCCGCCGCCAAGGGGGATGTGGCGACTGTTCAGAAATTACTCGATCAGGGAGTGCAGGTTGATGTGCGGGAACAGAAAGGGGGAACACCCCTGTACGAAGCCGCGCGCCGGGGGAAGTTAGAGGTGATGGAATTATTGTTGAAAAATGGGGCTGATGTGGATGCCAAACAAAAGACCCTGTGTACCCCTTTATGTTTAGCCGCGGAATACAAACAGGTAGAAGCCATACGACTGCTTTTAAAACATGGCGCGAATATCAATCATCGGGATGTGGTTGGAAATACACCCCTCCATCAGGCGGCGATGCAAACCTGGCACGGAGACAGCCAGGTTGTTCAGGTGCTCATTGAGGAAGGGAAAGCCGATATGAACCTGTTGAGCAACAGTGGCTGTTATCCCTTGTATTGTGCGGTTTCAAAGAACAACACTCCCGTAGCCCTCTACTTGCTTTCCAAGGGAGCGGATGCCAACTTCGAGCATGAAGGGGGGACGCAGACTCTATTTTATGCAGTGACCAATCAGAATGTACAAATTGTCGAAGCGCTTTTGAATCACGGCGCGAAACCCAATGTGAACTTCCAGAATACTTCCACTCCGCTGCAACAGGCGGCGTTGGATAACAATCTTGAAATAGCGCGTCTCCTTCTGAAGCATCAGGCCGATCCCAATTTTCTGCCGGATGATTCTCAGCAACCCATTTATCTGGCCGTATTTAATCAAAACGCCGAGTTGACAGAAGCCTTACTCAATCAGGGAGCCGATCCAAATAGGGTTTATCAATATTTAAGCACTCCACTTCAACAGGCGGCCCGGAAAAACGATCTTGAAATCGCGCGTCTCTTGTTGTTGCACGGGGCGGACCCAAACCTGTTACCGGAAAATTCTGAGCCACCCCTGTACTGGGCCATCGCGATTCACAAGAATGAAGAATTGGTTCAGGCGCTTCTGGAAGGCGGGGCCGACCCCAATGTGGCCACGGAGCATGGTAAGGAGCCACTGTTTATCGCTGTTAAGAGAAAACAGGTTGAGTTGGCCAAAATGCTTTTGGAGCATGGGGCCGATCCGACGGTCCGGCTACCGGATGGCCATACCATTCAGGATTATGCCATCCATATGGACGATGAGGACATTATTGAGATGATCAC